>JANNNL010000088.1:0-12181 GCA_031398525.1 Actinomycetes bacterium
GGGCAGCGGCTCGCCGACGTGCAAATCGCCGTCGAGAACATCGCCGGCGGGCTCTACGATTTGCAGCTTGGCGGGCGGCTCGCCGAGGGCATCGATCCGTTCGAAACCGCCGACGAAGTCGAACGCCGCTACCACCTGTTGTGGGACGAGCTGACCGCGGAAGAGGTGTTCACCGCCGATGAGACGTTCCGCATTGACCAGCGTCTTACCCGGCTCCACGAACTGGGCTTCGACGTCGGGGAGATCGAGCTGACCACCCTCGACGGCGCCGACCGGCTGCGCCTCACGCCGCGGGTGGTTGAACTCGGGTACTACGCTCCGCAACTGGCCTCGCTGACCGGTCTGACCACGGGCGAGCAGCAAGCTCGACGGCTGCTCCAAGACATTCGCCGCCATGGGGCCCAGTTGGAGAAGCTCAGCGGGCGCAAGTTGCCCGAGAATGTCGTGGCGACCCGCTGGCTCGACCAGGTGTACGAACCGGCGCTCGCCGCTATCCCCGCTGATCTCGAAGACCGGTTGGAGCCGGCCGAGTTGTTTCACCAACTGCTCGAACACCGCTGGTTTCTATCGGAGCAGGCCACCAAGGACGTCGGGCTCAACGCGGCGATCGCGTCGTACGTCGAAACGGTATTGCGAGCAGCACCCGAGGAACAGATCGTGATCGACCCACCCACGGTGGAGATGCCGGCGATCGCAATGAAAGACCCCGAGGAACCCGACGATTCAGCTCTCTGAAAGCAGGTCGTCTTCCGGGTTGTCTTCCACGAACCGTTCGAGCACCTCGCCGTCGACCGCGTCGACCAGCACGAAACCACGCTGCTTGGGCGGCTCCTCGGCCGAGTAGCACAGCACCCGCCACGTCGGCCGGCTGCGCAAGCCCCGCCAGACCTGTTGCGCCGAGGCATGCCCGACCGCGAAATCGACAGCGGCGGTTGCCCGCACGAGCGCATCCTTCTCGTCGACCTGCATGCGCCAGCCCGAAGTGATCGACAGCACGCCAAATGCTCCGAGCAGGATGGCAGCAAACAGAAAACCCTTGTTGACCAGCACCGGATCGCCGCCACGCTTGGCGAGCCAGAGGGCCAAACACAACGCCGCGGCCCCGAGATAGATGTAGCCGGGAATTCGCCGACGGCTGTTGTCGGGGAACTGGTACACCCCCACGAACTCGCTGATGTTGAGATCGGCGGGGAGCTCGTCGCGCAGCTCGTCGGGATTCGTCACGATCCTTGAGGCTAGCTGCGAGGCCAGGCGGAACGGACCTTTGCCCAGGTGTCGGGCAGGGCTTCGGGGATCGTGCGGGTCCAGGCGGTGGCCGACATGAAGTTGGCGTCGCCGGTCCAGCGGGGCACCGCGTGAACGTGGAGGTGTTGGGCGACGCTGCCGCCCGCCGCTCGCCCGAGGTTGATGCCCACGTTGATGCCGTGGGGCTGGAGCGCCGCCTTGATCGCCCTCACTGCGTCTGTGACGACGGTCCACAGGTCGGCCGACTCATCACCGGTCAGATCCTCCAGATCGGGAATCTCGCGATACGGCAGCACCATCAGATGCCCGGTGGAGTACGGGAAACGATTGAGGATCGCAAAGCAGAGCGAACCGCGATGAAGGATCAACGATTCCTCGTCGGGCAGGTCTGAGGCCAGGATGCGGGTGAACACACTGGCAGAGCCGGGAGTCCCGGCCCCGCCAGTGGTCACGTAGTCGTTGCGCCAGCCCGTCCACAGCCGGTCAAGACCGGGCATGTCGGCATCACCAGATGAGGAAGAGGCCGTCATCCCTCGGTGACTTCGGCCAGTGCTTCGGGCGGGCGGATCTCTTCGAGCAGTCGACGGGTGAACTCCTCGACCGTCACGCCGCGTTCGACCTCGCCGCCGCGCGGGTTGACCCCGACCGTGCAGGCAGCCACATCGTCGTCACCGACGACCAGCACGTACGGCAGTTTTTCGAGCTTGGCAGCACGGATTCGTTTGCCGAGCTGGTCGTTTGCGGCGACCATATCGGCGCGCAGGCCGCGCTTGCGTAGCTCGGCGACCACCTGTTGGGCGTATGCCTCGTGCCCTTCGGCCACTGGCAGGACGCGAGCCTGCACCGGGGCGAGCCATGCCGGGAAGGCCCCCGCGAAGTTCTCGACGAGTACCCCGAAGAACCGCTCCACCGAGCCGAGCAGGGCGCGGTGCAGCATGATCGGGCGCTTGCGCGTGTTGTCGGACGACACGTATTCGAGCTCGAACCGGTCGGGCAGGTTGAAGTCGCACTGGATCGTCGACAGCTGCCACTTGCGGCCGATGGCATCCTTCACGTCGATGTCGATCTTCGGGCCATAGAAGGCGGCGTCGCCCTCCTTGATCTTGTACGGCAGCCCGTACTTGTCGAGGCCTTGCTTGAGCGCTTCCGTCGACTTTTCCCAGATCACGTCGGAACCGACGTACTTCTTCGGGTCCTTCGTCGACAGATTGGCCGTGAACTCCGTGAACCCGAACGTGCGCAGCACACTCATCACGAAGTCGAGCAGCGAGGCGATCTCGTCTTGCAACGACTCTTCCGTGCAGAAGATGTGGCTGTCGTCCTGCGTAAAGCCGCGGATGCGCATCAGGCCGTGGAGCGTGCCGGCCCGCTCGTAGCGGTAGACCGTACCCAACTCGAACAGCCGCAACGGCAGCTCACGATATGAGCGCTGCCGCGACCGATAGATCAGGCAGTGCATCGGGCAGTTCATCGGCTTGGGGTAGTACGTGCCGTTGTCCATCTCCATCGGCGGGTACATGCCGTCCTTGTAGAAGTCGAGGTGGCCCGACGTCTGGAAGAGATTGGCGTTCGCTAGGTGCGGCGTATAGACGAACTCGTAGCCCCCGTTCTGATGACGCTCGCGCGAGTAGTCCTCGATGATCTTGCGGATCGCAGCGCCCTTCGGATGCCATACCGCCAGACCGCCACCAAGTTCCTGCGGGAACGACAGCAGGTCGAGTTCGACGGCCAGCTTGCGGTGGTCGCGCTTCTCGGCCTCTTCGAGGCGATGCAGATGCTCTTCGAGCGCCGACTTCGATTCCCAGGCCGTGCCGTAGATGCGTTGCAGCATCGGGCCCTTCTCGTTGCCGCGCCAGTAGGCCCCGGCGACTTTCATCAGCTTGAAGTGACCCAGGCGACCCGTCGACGGCACATGCGGGCCCCGACAGAGGTCGACGAACTCGGGAGAGTTGCGATAGACGCTGATCGTCTCGCCGCTGCCGACCTCATCGGCGTCAGCGCCATCGGCGGCACCGCCGCGGACCCGGTCGATGATCTCGCACTTGTACGGCTGATCGGCGAAGACGACGAGCGCCTCGTCGGCCGGAAGCTCCGAGCGGACGAACGGTTGGTTGGCGGCGATGATCTCACGCATCCGCTTGTCGATGGCGGCCAGGTCGGCCTCCAAAAACGTTGCTCCACCAGGGAGTTCAAAGTCGTAGTAGAAGCCGTCGACGATCGCCGGGCCGATCGAGAACTGGGCCCCAGGGAAGAGTTGCGTCACGGCCTGGGCCATCACGTGGGCCGTCGAGTGGCGCAGCACGTGACGGCCTGCGTCGCCGTCGGCGGTGATGATCGACACCGTGGACCCCTCGGCCAGCGCCACATTCAGATCGGCCTCGTTGCCATCGACGACCGCGGCCAAGGCGGCCTTGGCCAGTCGTGAACCGATGGACGCGGCCAGGTCAAGGGAGGTGGATCCTGCAGGTAGCGAACGAGACGACCCGTCAGGAAGGAGCACATTGATGTCGGCCATAGGCGCACGAGCCTACCGACCGGGGTTCCACCCAGCCTGCCAATATCGGTGTTGTGTGGCGACCGCGATGCGGCAGGGCGACGTTCGTGATCGGTCCGTGAGGTTCAGCGCGCCCCGACGAGCACCGGTTCGCCGACTCGATCGCCGACATGGCCGACGGTCGCCGCAACAGAGACCTCGGTGTCGGGCTGTGAACCGGCGTATACGTTGCGGTACTCCTGCCCCGTCATCTGGCCGATCTCGTACATGACCTCGTCCATCGCCTGGCGGAACGCCAAGCGACCGGCGACTTTGCCCCGCACTCTGACAGGACGACCAATGGTGATGGTGCACGGTTTACGAAGCTTGGGCAGCTTGGCATCAGGAGGCTGAATTTCGCGGGTGCCGACGATGCCAACCGGGTAGATCGGACAGCCGATCGTTTGAGCGAGCCGGGCCGCTCCGGTGCGGCCCTTGTAGAGATAGCCATCGCGGCTGCGCGTGCCTTCGGGGAAGATGCCGAAGAGTTCGCCGCGACGTAACACTTCCTCAGCGGCTTCGAGGGCAACCATGCTCTTCGCTCCGCCGGAGCGGTCGATCGGGATCATTCCCATTGCCGGGAACACGAACTTGGTCTTCCACGAATCCATGTACTCGGCCTTACCGACAAAACTGATCCGACGCGGCAGCGTCAGCATGAGAAATGCCGAGTCGAGGAAACTGACGTGATTCGGACACAGGATGGCCGGCCCTTCGGCGGGTAGCCGGTCGAAGCCTTGCAGGTCGAACTTCCACAGATGCCGGGCGACGGGACCGACGATTTTCTTCGTCCGGTCCTGCAGTTTGCCCGCTCCAGTTTCGGCGCTCACCGTCCGTGCTCCTTGATCACGAGTCCAGTCTACGCCACCAGGATGAACGGCGGAACCACCGGTGTAAACGCCGTGAGAACTAGGCCAACTCCACGCCGAGAAGTGCGGCTGCCTCGGTAACGCCTGACTCGCCATCGGCTGCCGCTGCATCAATCGCACCAAGCGCACCCGGAGTGTCGAGATCGTCGTCGAGGCACTCGCGCACGCGGTCGAGTACCGAACCCGAACCCGGTCCCGCCGCGGCCTGCCAAAGCTGAAGCCGGGCATCGGCCCGTGGCATCAACTCGTCGTCCCATGACCAAGACCGGCGGTAGTGATGTTCGATGATCGCCAGGCGTATTGCCCGGGGGTCCCAGGTTTCGCGGAGCTTGTCGACAAAGACCAGGTTGCCGAGGCTCTTCGACATCTTGTACCCGTCCATGTAGACCATTGCCACATGCATCCAGTGCTTCACAAACGGCTCGCCCGTCGCCGCCTCGGACTGGGCGCGTTCGCACTCATGATGGGGGAAGATCAGGTCGGCGCCCCCGCCGTGCAGGTCGATGGTGGTGCCCAACTCACGCAGGGCGAGGGCCGAGCATTCGATGTGCCAGCCGGGTCGGCCTGCGCCCCACATAGTGTCCCAGGCCGGCTCGTCGGACGCTGAGGGGTGCCACAGCACGAAGTCGAGGGGATGCCGCTTGTTCGGGTCGGTGACATTGCCGCCGCGCTCGGCGGCGTACTCGAGCATCTGTGCCTCGGAATAGTTGCTCACCGAACCGAACGACGGGAACTTCGACACGTCGAAGTACACAGAGCCGCCCGATTCGTACGCGAAACCTCGGTCGAGGACCATGCCGATGAACCCCCGAATGTCGGGAATCGCCGACGACGCCCGGGGGGTCGAGTAGACAGGGAGCACGTTGAGGGCGACCATGTCCCGCTCAAAGCGGGCCTCTTCGCCGGCGGCCAAATCGAGGTAATGGACGCCGAGTTGCCGGGCTTTGGCGAACAGCGGGTCGTCGACGTCGGTGACGTTGCGCACGCATTTCACATCGTGACCCATATCGATGAGGCGGCGCGAGAGGACGTCGTAGACCACATAGACAGTGGCGTGACCCAGATGGGTTGCGTCGTATGGCGTAATACCACACGTGTACATCGTCACCAGCGGGCCCGGTTTAAACGGTACGACCGCCTGGCGAGCGGTGTCATAGAGATGCATCGGCATGGGTAGCGCTCGGCCTCAGTCTTTGATTCCCGTGAGTTTGGGGGCACCTCGCGACATGTAGCGGATGGTCAATTGCAGCAAAACTGCAGTGATAGCCTCGATCGCGGTGGCGTTGGACAGCTCCCCGGCATCGAGCGGACGACAGCCGGGAATCTGGCGAACGATCTCGGAGACCTCTTCAATCGCGCCCTTGTCGTCGGAGCAAATCAACACATCGGAGTCGATCGGCGAGCCGAGGTGGCCGAGTTCCTTGGCCGGCAAATGGTGGAACGCGGCCACGACCCGGCATCCGGGCACCGCGACCTGCACGTGGGCGGCGACGCTGCCGCGGGGTGGGACGAGCGGCTGAAATTCGTGGCCGACCTTCACCAGGGCATTGGCCATGCTGATCACGATCTTGCCCTTGAGCAGCTCTGATTGCTCCTGAGCGGTCGTCGCGGCCGAATCCCACGGGGTGGCGATGACGACGACGTCGCATGCCGCTGCAGCCGCATTGTCGCCGCTTTCGATCGGCAGGTCGAGCTTGGGCCACTTCTCGCGGATCTGGTCGCGGGCTTCCATGGCTCGATACTTGGATCGCGAGCCGAGCACGACTTCGTAGCCGACTGAGGCCAGTCGAGCACCCAGGGCCGTACCGGCGGGGCCCGTGCCGCCGAAGATTCCGATTCGCATGGTCGGAGAGCCTTGCATACCGTCGAGGACTTCCACTCAGCCCATCGCACGCCCGTGTAGCGATCGGCCGCCGACTACGGTCATCGCCATGGGATTGCTCGACGGTAAGACAATCGTGATCACCGGTGTCCTCACGGATGCCTCGCTGGCCTTTGGCGTCGCCAAGCTGGCCATCGAGGAAGGGGCCGAGATCGTGCTGACGGGTGCCGGGCGGGGCCTCTCGCTCACCGAGCGGACGGCCCGCAAACTGCCGACCGCACCACCGGTGTACGAGTTCGACATCACCAATGCCGATCACGCCGCTGCAGTCGCCGCCGCCGTCGGCGAGTCATGGGGCCACGTCGACGGAATTCTGCACGCCATCGGCTTCGCCCCGGCGGCCTGCCTTGGTGACGATTTCATGGGCGCCACCTGGGATGACGTGTCAGTGGCAATGCACATCAACGCCTACTCATACAAGTCGCTGGCCGAGACGTTCCTACCGCTGATGACCGCCGGCGGGGCGATCGTGGGCCTCGATTTCGACAACACCGTTGCCTGGCCCGCCTACAACTGGATGGGAGTCGCCAAGTCGGCACTCGAGTCGTGCAACCGCTACCTCGCCAAGGCGCTCGGGCCTCAGGGCATCCGATGCAATCTCGTCGCCGCCGGTCCGATCAAGACGATCGCCGCCAAGTCGATCCCGGGGTTCAAGAAGTTCGAGGATGTGTGGGACGACCGGGCCCCGCTCGGTTGGGATGTGACCGATTCCACGGCCGTCGCCAAGGCATGCGTCGCCCTGTTGTCGGACTGGTTCCCGATGACGACCGGCTCGATGATCCACGTCGATGGCGGCTTCCACGCCACCGGCGTCTAGCTCGACGAGGTAGGGCCATCGGTTGTCGTCAACTGCGCGCCAGCCGACGCGCCGATCGTCGTGGCGATGGTCCGGGGCGGGAACAGCGTGGTCGATGACGGGTCGGGAATCGTACTCGCCCGAGTCAGGGTGACGGGCGGCCCCGTCGTGGTGGTCAGCAGTGCAGTCGTGGTGGTTTCGCCCCGACTCGTCGGGGGCATCGTCGTTGTGGTGGCCCCGAGCAGGGTGGTGGTCGGGCGGGTCGGCGGGGGCGACGTCACGGCCACCAGCGACCCGGGGTCCAGCCCGCAATCGGCGTACACCGCGGTGACGGCCGCCGTCAACATCGCATTCGGTTCGGCCTCGCCGGCACCGGTCGCTCCATATCGGTACAGCCCGGCGAAGCCCAGCCGGTCACGCCCGACTTGCAGCACACATTTGGCCTGGGTCGGGGTGGCCCCGGCATTGATCAGCGGGGCCGCGCCAACCGAAGCCATCATGTCGCCACTGATACAGCCGTCGAAGGCGGCGAAGATTGCGTCTTGGAGTGGGATCGGCTGTTCACCGAGGATTCCATCGACTCCGATCGCAGCAAGGTCCTCGTCGCTGACCGTCGTGAGCAGCGCCGCTGTGACGCATGCATCAGACTCGTCGGAGAAGACCAAACCGACTCCGCCGGTGACCGACTGCAGCAACCGATTTGCCACATACTCCGGCGTGACCTTGCCACCGGGCAACGTCGCTTCGGGTGGTACCAACGTCTCTTCGACCGTGCGGATGGTCGCATCGTCGGAGTCTTCGTTGCCGTTGTTGGTGCACGCCCACAACATCGACGTCGACGCCGTGAGCACGAGCGCGACAACACGGCGATGGAACGAATGCACGGCGACAAGTCTGCCAGCTACCGCTCATCGATCGCCGTACCTGGCAGACTCAGCGGGTGAACATCGACGCCCGCAAGTGGTTCGACCGCAGCCAGCCCCAGACCCTGCAGATCGCCACGTTTCTGCTCTATCTGAACGCGTTCTTCCAACTCCTTGATCTCTTCGACATCATGCGGTTCTCAAGCTATGGCATCACCGACATTCTGAACCCGGGCCGATCCGGCCTCATGTTCTGGATCCTCGGCATCCCACTCAATGTTCTCGCCGGCCTACTGATGGCCAACGACCGCAAGTTGGGGTACTACCTGGCGGTCGCCGGAGCGGTCTGGCCATTCCTCATCCGCTTCTACTACAGCAATTTCAGATTCGGGGCCATTTTCGACGCCAGGGCGATCACGCTCATCTTCGAACTCGCTCTGGTCGCTCTCGTATTGCATACCCAGAGCCGAGATCATCAGCGCATCTGGTTCAAGTGACGTTCGCATGGCGCAGGTTCGACTGACCACGGGCCCCTGCCAGATGACACACTGAGGCGATGTCAGCACGGAAGATCAACGGCGTCGACGAACTCAAGAGCCTCGTCGGCGAGCACCTCGGATACAGCGAGTACATGGAGATCACCCAGGGCCAGGTGAACAAGTTCGCCGAGGCCACCGGTGACCACCAGTGGATTCACGTCGACGTCGAGCGGTCCAAGGCCGAGAGCCCGTTCGGTGGCCCGATCGCCCACGGCTATCTCACCCTGTCGCTCGGCCCAGTGCTCGCCCCGCAGGTCTACACCCTCGGCGGGTTCACGATGGGCGTCAACTACGGCTGTAACAAGGTCCGTTTCATGTCGCCGGTGATGGTCGGCGCTCGCCTGCGCCTCGGGGTCAGCCTGATCGCCGTCGAAGACATCGCCGGTGGCATCCAGATGACGATGGGCTTCGCCTTCGAATGCGAGGGAGCGGCCAAGCCCTCGTGCGTCGCCGAGATCATCTTCCGTAGCTACGTCTGACGGCGCACTCGATCGGCTCAGACGTCGCTACGGAAGTTGGGCATCACTCGGGTCGCGAACAGGTCCAACGTCTCGGTCGACGGGTAGTCGGCGTTCCAGGGCACGAACCCGCCGCAGCCGAGATCGATGTATTGCTGCACGCGCTCAGCGACCTGATCGGGGGTGCCGACTAGGTGGGCGTTTCGCCAGGCTGCCGGATCGTCGTTGAACCGGCTGCCGGTAGCGTCGATTTCGGCTTGCGTCTCGCGGATGAAAATCTCAGGTGACCAGGTCTTACGGATGGTGTCGTAGTCCCGGCCCACGGCCGCACAGTGGTACTTGAGCACTTCGCACTTGTGGGCAAACTCCTCGGGTGTCCCGCCGAAGTTGGAGCAGTCGCCGTACTGGGCAACAACCCGCAACGTCAACTGTTCTCCTCCCCCACCGATCCAGATCGGCGGGTGGGGGTGTTGCAACGGCTTGGGATCACAGTTCGCCCGGGTCAACTCGTAGTACTCCCCGCGGTACGTCGTCTCGGTTTCGAGCCACATCGACCGCACGATTTCGACGGTCTCGCGCAACATCCCGATGCGGTCCTTGGGTTTGGGGAACTCGTAGCCATAGGCGCGGTACTCGTTCTCGTACCATCCCGCGCCGATCCCCCAGTCGAGCCGCCCGCCCGAGATGACGTCGATGGTCGAGGTGATCTTCGCCAAGAGCCCGGGGTTGCGGTAGCTCGTGCAACCGACCATCTGGCCGAGGCGAATACGACTGGTGCGCTGGCTGATCGCCGCGATGGTTGTCCAACATTCGAACACGGCCTCGTGGGCCGGGCGTGGCACGTTATGGAAGTGGTCGTACACCCAGATCGAGTCGTAGCCGAGTTCCTCGGCCCGAATGGCGATCTCCAGCGACTTGTCCCACTTGGCAGCCGCACCTTCGATCGCCGCAAGTTCCATCTTCCAGCCCTGGGGAACGAACGCCCCGAAAATCACATCGTTCGGCAAGTTCGGCATAAGCGACGAACCTAGTGCGGTCGACCACTGCCGATCGTGGCCGACGCCGGTCTACCCGGCAGCCGGACCCGACGACGATGCGTTGGCGAAAGCGACGAATGCGTGAGCAACCACGAAATCGGCGGGATCGCTCGACGTAGCGAGCAGCTTCGCCCGAGTCTCGGCGAGCGCGTGGGGAAACGATTGACCGCTGCGCAGACGCTGGTGGAAGGCGACCATGAAGGCTGTCGTTGCCAAGTCGGGTACCGGCACCACACTGGCCAGCACGGCATCGGTACCCAGGGAGAACAGCGCCGAGAGGAACCCGAGCAGCTCCTCACCCGGGCGGACCGCCGACACCCCCGACTCGCACGCCGACAGCACGACCTGGCGCGGTGCCGACGCCAGCCGCTCGAAGTCGTAGACGGTGAAGGGACCGTCGGTCATCTCCAGCGCCGACAGATGCGGGTGATCGGCCCGCGGCCGCGAGTGGCAGGCGATGTGGGCGAGCGAGGCTCCATCGAGCGCAGTACGCAACTGATGCTCGATGGCACCGCCACCTTCGAGGGCGACAGCGGCGGGGTAGAGCGAGCCGAGTTGGGCGATCTCGTCGGACGCGCCGCGCAGCCGGGGCCCGGCCGCCAGCACAACATGACCACTCTCGCGGTCAGGGCCATCAGCGGGCTTCCCGGCGGCCCACCACGTCGATGACGGCGCAACGGTCACCACCCGGCCGGCCAGTGTCGCCAGTGAGGGCCACGGCACCGCATGGAGCGATCCGGGAGGGACCAGGACGACGTCACCGGCACCGATGCAGCCCGCTAGTGGCTCCAGCAAGAGACGATCGATCTCGGCCAAGGCTTCGATGGCCGAGCCCCGAGCTGCGGTCGCCGCACCGGACGAGACTCCTCGACGGGCCATTCGCCGCAGGGCGAACAACAAATCGGCCAATGGTCCGAGGGGCTCGGCGGCCGCGCACAGTTCAACGATCGTTGTGGTCGCGGCGACCACGACGGCATAGTAGCGATCGTCGTGAACCACGATTTCGATCAATGTGCCGCCCTCGAGCACCCGTCGAAGTTCGCCGACGCGGGTCGGGCGAATGGCCCGCGTTCCCCCGCCACGGATTCGTCGCGCCCGTTGGCGCACTTGGTCCTCAAGCTGGACCCGTCGGTTGTCGAGCTCGGCGAGTGCGTCCGGCGGAATGTCGGAATGCCCCATCTCGATCAACACCTGGCGTAGTACGGCCATCGTCTCGGCAATCGCCGCCGTCGTCACCGGTCGGCGCTGGACCACGCCCGACCGCCAGCGTTCCGACATCCACAACACGTCCGCCGGCTGACCGCTGCGCAGCGCCAATCCCAGCCCGATCTGTACCAGTTCTTCGCCGATCCGCGACGCGTGGGCGCGCAGCTCGGTGCCGCCAAGTGACGCCCGGTAGTCGTCGAGAATGTCCAGGCCGGTGACCACGGCGTCGCGCGCGTCCATCGGCCGGTTACAGAACTGATGCCACACCGCCTCGGCCAACCATGCCCGAGCCCGGGTGAGCGCCGATCCGGCCCGCTGGGCCACTGCGACCACTCGGTGCTGCTGCTCGGCGGCGCGGTGGTCGCCCACGGCTACCGCTGCTGTCAGGGCGGCCACTCGCGCCGCGATCGCCTCGTCACGCAGCCCAGCGCGGTGCAGAGCGATCGCCGCGGCGTCGAGTTCACCGACGCGGCGGCGTGGTGAGGTTGCCGACGCGGCGATCATCCGGGCGACCGCTGCCCGCCCGGCAACACCCACCCGGTGGTACTCCTTCGCGGCGACGCGGGCGGCGACAACCGCTCCGCCATGGTCCCCTGCGGCGCGCAATGCTCGAGCCCGTAGCAGGTGCGCCTCGGCCCACAGATCGGTGCGTACCGCCCGTCGGCTCATCCCGATCGCCTGCTCGGTGATCACCAGCGCCTCGTCGATCAACTGAGCATCGAGCAGCATGTCGGCATGCCCAACAAGGTGGCG
>JANNNL010000164.1:0-3598 GCA_031398525.1 Actinomycetes bacterium
CACAACAGCAGTGATAACAAGACGGGCTTTGGACATCCTTCAGCGTCATTGCCGCCGACCCGGCCCGTCAGCGATCCCGGCCCTGACCACCGTTTCCTATGACGCGCGACATCGGTTTCCTATGTCCTGAGACTCGACACCCTCAGCTCCACGTACCGCCCACCGCATCGCGGTGGGCTGTTTCTCTTTTGCGGTGAGCTACGCTGACTGACCAGTCAGTCGAATTCGGTGTCCGGTTGGGCATCCGACGGGAGGTTCAGCGTCATGTCGATGGTGGTCGATCCGGTGTTTGCCGGGCCTGTGGAACGATCGATCGACGGACTCGTCGCCGCCGAGGAGCAACGATTCCTGGCCCGCACCCGTCGATCGAGCGAGCTGTTCGAGCGAGCGAAGGGATCGCTGGCCGGGGGCGTGACCTCGAGTTGGATGTCGAGCCGCCCGGTGCCGGTGTGGGTCGATCGCGGGGAGGGTTCACGGATCTGGGACGCCGATGGCACCGAGTACGTCGACTTGCACGGTGGCTACGGCGTGATGGCGGTCGGTCATGCCCACCCGGCGATCGTCGCCGCGGTCAGTCGTCGGGTCGCCCAGGGCACGCATTTCGCCCAGCCCGTCGAAGACGCGATCGTCGTTGCCGAGGAGTTGGCCCGCCGGTTCGGTCCGCCGATGTGGCGGTTCGGGAACTCGGGCAGCGAGGCAACGATGGATGCCATTCACCTGATGCGCTGCATGACCGGGCGCGACCTGATCATCAAGATCGAGGGTTCATACCACGGGCATCACGACTCGGTGATGGTCTCGATCTTCCGGTCCGTCGATCAACTCGGGCCGGCCGAGAACCCCCGCCGCATCCCGGGGGGAGGAGTACCGCAGTCGGCGGCTGAGCTGGTGCGAATCGTGCCGTTCAACGACCTCGACGCGCTGGAGCGGTTGCTAGCGGCCGAGAGTGATCGCATCGCCGGGATGATCATGGAACCGATGTTGATGAACGCCGGGATCATCGAACCCGAGCCGGGCTACCTACAGGGCGTGCGGGCACTCACCCGGCGGTACGGGGTGTTGCTGACCTTCGACGAGGTGAAGACGGGCCTCACCGTCCACTGGGGCGGCTGCACGGCCAAGTACGGCGTCACCCCCGACATCGTCTGTCTGGCCAAGGCGTTGGGTGGGGGCCTGCCATGTGGCGCAGTCGGCGGAACCGCCGAAGTCATGTCGGCAATCGGCGACGGTCGATACGACCAGGTCGGCACGTTCAACGGCAACCCGCTGACGATGGCGGCCGCTCGCTGCGTACTCACCGAGATCCTCGACGAAGCGGCCTATGAGCATGGGGAGCGCTTGGGACGAGCGATGCTCGACACGTCGGTTGGGCTGTTGGCCGCCGCCGGGGTACCGGCCCACGGCCACGTCACCGGGTTGAAGGGATCACTGGTGTTCGGCGAGACGCCGCCGCGCAACTATCGCGAGTTCCTGGCGATCGACACCGCCCTCAGTCACTGCCACTTCCTGTTCCAAAACAACGGCGGGGTTTTCCTACCCCCGTGGGGCAAGAGCGAGCAATGGACACTGTCGGTGCAGCACACCCTCGCCGACACCGACCGCTTCTGCGACAACATCGCTCGCCTCGCCGACTCGCTCCGGGGGGTCACCGAACATCGATCGCAGATCTTCGAATCGGGCGGCTTCGCCTGAACCACTGAACGCCTCACAACCCAACTACTCCGCGCTCTCTCCACGAGCGCCGAGCATCGAGTTCATCACGTCGATCTCTGACTGTTGTGACGTGACGACGGCGGACGCGACGGCGAGTACCTCGGGGCGCTCCGAAAGTTCGAGAATGCGGCTCGCCATCTCGACTCCGCCGCGATGATGAGGGATCATCACCCGGAGGAACTGGATCTCGGCGGCGTTCTCTGGGATCTCGGCGAGGTCTCGCACCTGGTCGCGGGTTGCCATTCCCGGCATCGTGGCCGACATTGTGTGATGTCCGCCCATCCATTCCATCGGCGTGGCGTGGGTGGCGGGCAGGGCCCACTGGTCGAGCCAGCCGTAGAACCGGCCGACCTGGTTTTGCTGGGTGAGCACGATGTCGGTCGCCAGCGTGACTAGCGCGGGGTCGGGGGTTCGGGCGCGGACGATGTCGGCCATCTCGACGGCCTGGGCATGGTGGACGGCCATGTCTCGGGCGAACCCGGTCTCGGGTGACGACTCGGTCGGTGCCGCCGGACCCGCGATCGCCGGTGGTGGATCGTCGGTTGAGAGTTCGACGGCGCCGGCTCCGAGCAGAACGCCGATCGCCAGACCCGCGGCGGCGATCCCCACAGAACGCACCACCTTGGTCACGAGGGTTCGCCAACTCCCCGCGAGCACGGCGCGCCGGGTTCGGGGGCTTGCACGCCGAGCTGGTAGGTCTGGATGAAGGCGGCGATGCCCGGGTCGTCGGCCCGGTCGAATCGTTGCTGAACACCCCAGGCCGACAGGACAATCGGCGCGGGAATCTCTGGGAACGGAGAGACGAGGACATGGGTCTGGCCAGCCGCCAGCTTGGCGAGCTGAGCGACCTCGGACGCCGCAAGGGTGGCGTCGTAGGTGACCCAGACGGCGCCATGTTCGAGCGAATGCACCGCGTTCTCGTTGGGAACCGGCTCGTCGTACACGCCACAGTTCTGCCAGCCAGGATGATGGTCTCCGCCGACCGGGGGCGTCTGGGGGTAGCTGACCGGGGTTTCGACGTGCTCGAAGCTCGCGATCGCGAAGGTCGTCACGGGCTGCCCGGCCGGGCTGGACGGCGTCGTGGGCGGATCTGATACCGGCGGATTTGCGGCCGTGCCGTCGCTGCTGTTGCAACCAGCGGCGACGAGCAACGTCGCCATGCCAGCTATGGCGAGATGTGTGCGGAAAGTGGACTTCATGGCGTTCCTGTTCGGTGGTGGGCCGGGTTGAGGGCTGGCCGAGTGGTGCTTCATGTCGGGGTACCCCCGGCTAGCGGGTCGTGAGCTGCGCGGGGCGGAATGGGAGTTGCCAAAAGTGTGGCGAGAAATACGAGGAACCGGATCGTGAGCGCACCGCCGACGGCGAGACAGATCGAGACGCACCATCGTGACACGCTTGGCGACAACGTCGAGAACACCTGGCTGCGCGACAGCACCGAGATTCGCAGGACGCCGCCGATGAGCAGCATGACCAGGCCAGCAGTGACCATCGCCAGCGTCGGATTTGGACTCCGCCGCCGGGCCTGGACGATCAGCCACCCAAGCGCCCACAATGCGAGAATTGGATACGCGAATTCCCAGGCCCGGTTGGACGTGCTCGCGGCGGAGCGGCCGACGTATCCGCTGGTGTCGAGCAGGATCGCGGCCACTCCTGCCCCCGCGACGGCAATCGCTGCCGTGCGCCACCAGCGCGAGAACAAGGCGGCCAGCGCGACAACACCGATGGAGAGTGCGGCGAGCAGGAACGGTGTTGACGATGGCCGCGGGAACCACACGTGATCGCCGGCGACGAACCCCGGTGCTCCGTCGACAAGGATCGGGACTTCCCAACGTTGGTGCACGACATACGGCTCGGCCGGGTTGTTGCTCGCCTCGGGCGGTGGGAG
>JANNNL010000196.1:0-6906 GCA_031398525.1 Actinomycetes bacterium
ATGGAGGTCGCCGCCGAGTTCGGTTGCCCCGTCGTGCTGCCGTTCCTCAGCGGCCCCGACCCGTTGCGGATGGCCTTGGTGACCAGCGACGATCCGATGGGAGTGATCGTCGAGTACACCGAGACGATCTTGCAGCGCGCCGATCGCTACGGCATCCGCAGCCAAGTCGTGATTGACCCCGGCACCGGATTCGCCCCTCACCATTGGGCGTGGGACGAGCGGTTCGTGTACCAGAAAAAGGTCTACAGCCAGCTCGATCGACTGCGCGTGTTCGGCCTGCCGCTGTACATCGCGCTGCCGTGGAAAGAGACCGCTCAACACGCGGAACTGCTCGACATCGTCATCTCGCAACAGCCCGAGTATGGGCGTTGCCACTACGCGGCGCGTATCCGGGCGGCGGAAATCAAGGCCGCCGGGCGCCAAGTGACGGCTACAGATCGAGATCATCGACCCGCCTGATGCCGCCGGCGGGCAATCGTTGGTCCCAGTCCTTCGGGCATCGGTCGGGGGCGATCTCGGCCAGGGGAGTCAGCACGAATCGCCGCTCGAACATCCGCGGGTGGGGAATGGTCAACTCGTCGGAGTGGACCGTGACGCCGTCGTAGAGCAGCACGTCGAGGTCGAGGGTACGGGCGCCCCAGCGGACCTTGCGCTCGCGGCCATCGGCCAGTTCGACTCGACGGCACAGGTCAAGCAGTTCAAACGGGTTCAGACGGGTTTCGAGCTCGACGACCATGTTCAAGTACGGGCCTGACTCGTCGGGGCTACCCACCGGGTCGGTCTCGTAGACCCCCGAGACGGCGTGAACGCCGGGGAGGTTCAACACGGCGAACCGCAGGTGCTCGCGGCGGTCGCCGAGATTCGAGCCGATGGCGATAAACGCAGAGGTCAGCTTGCGTTCCAACTGGATCAGATCCGCCCGCCGCCGCCGGACGCGCACGGCCGTCGTGTCGACATCGTGAGGCACCGGTGGGCGAAGCTTGCGAACGACGACTTCGACGGCGTCCACCCGCGCTAGACCGAGGATCTCCTCGGCGATGCGGTTGGCCACTCGCTCCAACAGCAGCGTGTGCTCGGTCTCGATCACCTTGCTGACCAGGGCAATCGCGGTGCCGTAGTCGACCGACAGTTCGAGATTGTCGGTCGCCCCAGCGGCGCGGGCATCGAGTTCGATGACAAAGTCAACTTCGAACGGCTGGGGGCGGCTGCGCTCCTCGGGCAGGAGGCCAATGGTGCCGACGGCGCGAACGCCGCTCACCTCGATACGGTCGATATGCACGTTGTCGCTCCTTGCCTGATGTAGGACGTGGGCCCGGTGTGGCGGGGCATCGGACCGGCGGGGGATCCGGACGTCACAGCTTGGCGCGTCCATTGCGGACTTGCGTGATAGAGACGCGCCGACAAGAGCAAACGTTTCGGTGAATTCGGTCATTCCCTCGAATCGACGGCGACCTGCTGGATGGCCCGAATGACCTCGGCGAACCGGTCGTCTGTCGTGGCGTCACCGGCTGCTGAGGGATCGGGTGGGGCGAGAATCACCGCCGTCGTGCGCGTGGCGTACCAGCGAGCAATCGCGTCGGGCAGGTCGCCCCACGTCGCCGAGAGGGTCAGGGCGTCGAGCACCTCATCGGTGACGGTTGCCCCGAGCCCGTCCCAGTTGCCGCTGCGGACCATCGCCCGCAATCGTTCGGGTAGATCAGCAAACCCGTGGAGTTCCAACGAACGGGCATATGCCGGCGTTGTGTAGAGGAACGCCGTGGCATATCGCTGCCGTTCGCGGGCGGCGTGGAGGCCGTCGACGGTCGGGGCCGTCACAATCGAGGCGTAGGCGACGACATCGAGCGACTCTCGGCCCGCCGGTCGTCCGGCGAGGACCGGCAGGCACAGTTCGTCGAGATAGCGGGGGTTCGAGTTTGTCGGGTGGGTGATGTACCCGTCGGCGGTAAGGGCGGCGAGGGCGACCATGCCTTCGTTCACTCCGGCCAGCCAGATCGGAGGTGGCCCGCTGGAAATCGGCCCCGGGTTGAACACCGGCTGCAGCCGGGTGAATTGGTAATGGTCGCCGCGGTGCTCCAGCCGAGAGCCGGTGGCGAACGAGTCCCAGATGGCCCGCAGCGAGGCGATGTAGTCGGCCATCCGGCCAACCGGGTCGCTCCACGGCACCGAGTAGCGCTCGACGATGTTCTGGCGGATCTGGGTGCCAAGCCCGAGAACGAACCGGCCATCGGACATCTCCGCCAGGTCCCACGCGGTGTAGGCCGTCAACATCGGGCTCCGCGGAAAGGCGAGGGCAACCCCGGCGATCACCGTCAGGTTGGTGGAGTGGTCGAGGGCCAACAGGCTGACGGCGAGCGAGTCGTGGACCGTCTCGGGCACCTGAACGCCGTCGTAGCCGAGACGCTCGGCCCGTTGCACCCACGCGGCGGTGTCGCGTAGCGAGAGCCGATCGGGCATTCCGGCATAGACCTTCATCGCATCCACTCTTCCGATTCGAGGCTGAAGGGGCAGAATCTCACAATGCCCGGGGGTCAATCACAGCTGGACACATCGAACCCGTTGGCACCAAAGCCGTCGGCGCGTCGATGAACGCGCTGGAACATGCTGCCGCGTTCGCCGCAGCAGTCGCCGCCGGAGGAGTCAACGCCCTCGCCGGAGGTGGCACCCTGATCTCGTTCCCCGTGCTCGTCGCCCTTGGGGTTCCGCCGGTTTCGGCCAACATCACCAACACCGTCGCGCTCAGCCCGGGCTATCTCGGAGGCGCGCTGGCCCAGAAAGAGTCGATCATCGAACAGAAAGATCGCGTTCGGCGGCTCGGGGTTGCGGCGGCCGCCGGTGGGCTGGCCGGTTCGGTTCTCCTCACGCTGACCAGCAACGACGCGTTCCGCAAACTCATTCCCGTCCTGCTGTTCGCCGCTGCCGCTCTGCTCGCGACCCAAGACCGCATCCGCAAGCTGCTCCGTATCGGTGTTTCGATCGACGGAGTGGAACCCTCGGTCGACAGCAAATGGCTAGCGGCTCCGGTGGTCGCGGTCTCGATCTACGGCGGCTACTTCGGCGCGGGCCTCGGCATCATGTTGCTCGCGGTGCTGGGCATTGCCCTGCACGATCGGCTCGACCGACTGAACGCGCTCAAACAGGTGATGTCGCTGATCATCAACGCCACCGCCGCGGTGTTCTTCCTCACCTCGGGCAAGGTGTACTGGACCCTGGCGGGGGTGATGGCCGTCGGCAGCCTGCTCGGCGGCAGCGTCGGCGGTCGATTTGCCGGCAAGGTCAAACCCGCCCGCCTGCGACTGATCGTCGTCTCCGTCGGCTTCACCGTCGCGGTCGTCTACGCCATCCGCACCTGGTGGTAGCACAGGCCCAGCGGGTCCCGGAGGTCATGGGCGTTGAGTCGCCAGCGCCCAGAGCTACCGAGCGCACACGTACCCCGGTCCTATCGGCGGCGCAACAGGTCAACGAACCGGGCTGCGGCAGCATCGACGCCGACCTCGTCGTCGGTCGCGACGAGGTCAAGCAGCAGGCCGCGGGTGACGGCGAGACAGAGCCGAATCATCGCCGGATCGGCGGTACCACCCCCGCGTCGATCGGTCTCGACCAGCCATCCGTCGACGGCACCCGGGAGGAGGCGAGTGAACGGGGCTTCACCCTGAGCAGCTCGGGAGTAGCACTCGAAGAACAGCCGCTCGAACGGTCGGACCTCTGGGCGGCGCAGATCGGCCCACATCGCCGCAATCGCCTCGGCGGGATCTGACGGCAGATCGACCAGCGTCGTCATCTGGCGGCGTTCGACTTCCTCGACGACCTCAAGCATCAGTTCGTCGCGCGAACCGAAGTGGTGGAGCAACATGCGATGACTCGTGCCCACCGCCTCGGCAATGTCGCGCAGCGACCGTCCGCCGACGCCCCCACGGGCCAACGCGTCGATGAGTGCGTCGAGCAGCTCCCGCCGCCTTCGTTCGTCAGGCGGACGGGGCATTCTGGCGCCAGCGCTGCTCGCTGCGAGTCTTGAGGCCTTGGGCCTCGAGATCGAGATACCGCCTCGTCAGGCTGCGCATAACGCGACCGATGAGTGAGCCGATAGGGCCGCGCTGATCGATCGACTGGTGGACCAGCGTGCCTCCGTCGTCGCGCTCGGTTACCTCGTGCGATGCCAGTGTGGTGCCTCCAAGCGACCGTTGCGTCCACGTCCACGAGCTACCCGGCGTCGCGTCGGTCACCTCCCAGACGAGCTTCGGAAACCGAGGTTGCTTGATCTCGAACCGGTTGCCGACCTCGATGCCTGGGCCGTCAAGGGGGACGATGGCATCGATCGACGCCGTCCATTGCGACCATCGTTCGACGTCGGCGAAGATCGCCCAGACGACTGACGGAGGAGCATCGATTTCTATGCTGCAATCAGTATTCATGTACCAAACGGTACATATTTGAAGATCGGTCGTCAAGAGTCGTTTCGCCGGCGCGCAAACCGTTCGGCGATCTACGCAAGCTTCGGTCAACGAGTGGCAGGCCTGGCAGGATCGGGGGATGACTTCGACTCCTATGGAATACCGGCGAGTGGGCCGCTCGGGCCTGCAGATCAGTGCCCTCTCGTTCGGCTCGTGGGTGACGTTCAGCAATCAGCTCGACGTCGGCTTGGCGGCCGAGTGCATGTCGGCGGCCTACGAGTCGGGGGTGAACTTCTTCGACAACGCCGAGGCGTACGCCGGCGGTGAGAGCGAGCGGATCATGGGCGAGGTGTTCCGCAAGCTTGGCTGGGCCCGCCACACCTACGTGGTCTCATCGAAGTTCTACTGGGGCATTCACGAGGGCCCGAACAACGTGAATACGCTGAACCGCAAATACCTCCACGGGGCGATCTCCAGCTCGCTCGAGCGGTTCGGGTTGGAGTATCTCGACATCGTCTATTGCCACCGCGCCGACGTCAACACGCCGATCGAAGAGACGGTGTGGGCGATGAGCGACATGGTCAGCCGGGGGCAGGCCCTGTCTTGGGGGACCAGTGAGTGGTCAGCCGATGAGCTGCGTGCCGCCTACGAAATCGCCGAACGGCACCACCTGCACAAGCCGATCGTTGAGCAACCGCAGTACCACATGCTCGAGCGAGCCAAGGTCGAGCGCGAGTTCTCGCGGCTGTACACCGACCATGGCCTGGGGCTGACGACATGGAGCCCACTGGCCAGCGGGTTGCTGACCGGTAAGTACGCGGCCGGCATCCCCGACGGAAGCCGCGCCGCGCTGCCCGGCTACGAGTGGCTGCTCGACAGCCTGACTGACGCGGCGACCAATGCGATGGTGATCGATCTGGCTGTGGTCGCCAAAGACCTGGACTGCTCCCTCGCCCAGCTGGCCATCGCCTGGTGTGCGAAGAACCCCAATGTGTCGTCGGTGATCACCGGGGCTAGCCGTCCCGAGCAGGTCGTCGAGAACATGGGGGCAATGGACGTCGTCCGCCGGCTGGCCCCCGATGTGATGGGTCGAATCAGCGGCCTCATCGAGCGCTGATCGAACGGGACTCGCATGACTGACGAGGAGTTCCGCGCCGATGTGCGCGACTGGTTGGCGTCCCATGTCGTCGGCGAGTTTGCGGAGCTGAAGGGCCGCGGCGGGCCTGGCGACGAGGAGATCGGGTTCGACACCAGGGTCGCCTGGGAACAGCTGCTCGGCGACGCCGGTTGGATCGGGCTCGGCTGGCCGACCGAACATGGCGGACGGGGCGCAACCGTTGCCCAACAGATCATCTGGGCCGAGGAGTACACCCGCGCCGAGGCCCCGGCGCGGGTCAACCACATGGGCGAGAACCTGCTCGGCCCGACGCTGATCGAGTACGGCACCTCTGCTCAGCGGGCGCGATTCCTCCCCGGCATTCTGCAGGGCACCGAGCGCTGGTGCCAGGGCTACTCCGAACCGAACGCCGGTAGTGACCTGGCCAACGTGCAGACCCGAGCGGTCCTGACGGCGGGTGACGATGGCGACGAGTGGGTGATCAATGGCCAGAAGGTGTGGACGTCGCTCGCCCACGTCAGCCATTGGTGCTTCCTTGTGGTCCGCACCGAGCCCGGCTCGGCTCGCCACAAGGGCTTGAGTTTCCTGTTGGCCCCGATGGGTCAACCGGGTGTCGAGACCCGGATCATCGTCCAGATGACCGGCGGGGGCGAGTTCAACGAGACCTTCTTTACCGACGCGCGCACCCCGGCTGAGATGATCGTCGGTGCGCCCGGCGAGGGTTGGCGTGTGGCGATGGGGCTCCTCGGTTTCGAGCGCGGCATCTCGACGCTGGCGCAACAGGTCGGCTTTGAGCGCGAGTTGCATCGGGTGTTCGAACTCGCAGCCGACCGACGGCACGAGCCGGTGCTTCGTCAACGCCTCGTCGACGCTCACATCGGCCTGCAGCTGATGCGGTGGAACGCGTTGCGTTCGATGGGGTCGGGGGTTCCCGGGCCTGAGGCGTCGATTTCCAAGCTGTTCTGGGGGACGTGGCATCGCGACCTGGGCAGCCTGATGATCGAGGTGCTCGGCGCCGCGGGATTGGTCGGCGACGCCATGCCGTACGAACTTTCGCTCGAACAGAAACTGTTCCTGTTCACCCGATCCGACACCATCTACGGCGGCTCCAACGAGATTCAACACAACGTCATCGGCGAACGGGTCCTTGGCCTTCCGAAGGAGCCCTCGTAACCGGCCAGGTTCTATCGTCGGGCGGATGACGGTTCCTGCGTACGTTCCCGGCCACGGTTTGCTTGCGGGGAAGACCGTTTTGATCACCGCAGCGGCGGGTAGCGGAATTGGCTCGGCGGCGGCGAGGCGGTGTCTGGAAGAGGGGGCCCGGGTGGTCATCTCCGACAAGCACGAGCGTCGGCTCGCAGAGACCGCAGCGGAGTTGGGAGTCGTTGGCATCCCGTGTGA
>JANNNL010000173.1:0-10299 GCA_031398525.1 Actinomycetes bacterium
GGCGCCGGGGTCAGCAGGAACCGGCCACGCCTCGAGCCTGATCGGCGAGGAGAACACGCACGTATCGCCGGCCACAGCGACCCAGACCCTCGAGATCCTCGAAGAGCTCCTGGCCGAGGCCGTCGAGACCTTCACGGTCACGATGAGGCTCGACACGGCACTCTCCGATCCGAGCTGCGAACTCGGCAACTCCACAATGACGGTCACGATCAGCGACAACGACACCCCGCCGCCTGCTCTACGAAGCCTGTCGATCGGCAACGCAACACGCGCCGAAGGAAACTCCGGGATCTCGCAGATGGCATTCACGATCGGTCTCGACGGAGCGGCCACCGGCAACGAAACCGTTCGGGTCTCCACCCAATCGGGGACGGCATCTTCGATCAGTGACTACGCAGCCGTCACCGACCAACTCGTCGCCTTTACCGCTGGGCAAACCACCCAGATCCTCAACGTCACGATCAACGGCGACGCCGCCGTCGAACTCGACGAGACCTTCAGCGTCATCGTCGGTTCCCCCGTCAACGTGAGCATCGCCGACGGCACCGGCCAGGGCATCATCACCAACGATGACTCCCCGCCTCCACCGTCCAGCGGACCGGTGCTGATCAGCGTCAACGACACCTCGGCTATCGAAGGGAACTCGGGCAAGACCCCGATGGTCTTCACAGTCACCCTGAACCGGGCCTCCACCGAGACGATCAAGGTGAAAGTCGAAACCAACGACAGCCAAGCGGCCCGTTCGAGCGACTACGTGTTCCTCGAACAGCGGCTCACCTTCGCCCCAGGGGAGACCGAGAAGCTGGTCACCGTGCAGATTCGCGGCGACAAGAAGCACGAACGCGACGAACGCTTCACCCTGGTGCTCGACAGCCCCAAGAACGCCAAGATCGACAAGGACCACCGCAAGGGCAAGGGAATCATCCTCAACGACGACCCTGACGATGACGACGACTGATTGCTGACTCCTGACGACCGAGCGGCTCGGCGGGACGTCACGGCCGGTTCCGAATACGGACCGGCCGCAATCAGTCGAGGTGCTCGGCTCCGATGCGAGCCAACGCCACCCGGGTGTCGACGGCGAGCTTCATCAGCATCGACGAGACGTGCGACTCGACGGTTCGCTTGCTGATGATCAGCGCGTCGGCGATCTGGCGATTGCGGTGACCATCGGTGACCAACCGAAGCACCGAGATCTCGGCCGGCGACAAGGCCTCCCAACCGAAACTCGGTCGGACGACACGCCGCGGGCGGCTCAATCCTCGGCCGTGGATGAGATCGCCAATGCGGTCGGCACACCGGACCGCACCGAGGGAATGGGCCAACGCCAAGGCTTCGGCGATCGCCGAGCGAGCATCGGTTTCACAACCCGCACGCCGTAGCCCGATGCCGGCGAGTTCGAGCCCGACGGAGCGGTGGAGGGCCAGCGGGCAGCGTTGCCACCAACCGACCGAGGCGCGCAATTCGTCAACGTTGGCGGTGCGCAGGCCACCTGCCAGGGCAGCCACTGCGTGGGCGCTCGCCCGCGTCGATCGATCGGCGAGCAGTTGTGACCGGGCTGCCAGTTGGGCCAATGTCTCGTCGTTCAGCTGCGCGGTGTCGGGCCGCTGATTGTCGGGCCGCTGATTGTCTGGGCGCTGCTGGATGACCAACCGGACCAGGTCGAGGGCGAACCACGGTGCAATGGCCGGCGCAATGACTTCGCCGAGCTCGCTGAGGTCACTCAGCACCCGCCGGGCCGTGACCAGGTCACCAGCCGCTTCGGCTCGGGCCGCCTGCAGCTGCAGCAGGAACGGTACGGCATAGCCCTCGGCCGGTGCCTCGGCCGTGGTCGCCTGAGCCAAGGCCTCGTCAGCCGCCAGATCGTCGCCTCGGTGGTGAGCGATCAGCCCGCCGATGACCTGTGATGTCAGTCGTCCGATCAGCAACCCGGTCTCGGCTCCAAGTCGGTTGAGGGCTTCGGCCTCGACCATCGCCTCCTCCCACCGACCGGCCAGATACAGCCCGATCACTGCCGCGGTCGCCGGACGGGCCGCCATCAGCGGATCACCGAGCCGTTCGATGCGAACCTGGTCAGCGAGAAGAATTCGCACCGATTCATCGACATCGTCGGCCAGCAGGCGAACGAGACCGGCGATGAACGGCGGCGACGGAACGACCACATGGGGGGCCAGGGCGACACCGCGCTCGCGGGCCCGGTCGGCGTGGAAGATTGCCATCGACACGTCACCGTCGAATGCCGCCATCGCCCCCAATGCCGCATGGGCTTGCACCATTGGGGCCGCAGCCCCGCTCGACTCCACCAGTTCGATCGCCCGGTTGGCTGCGTCGACCGGGCGACCGCCCTGCATCGCCCACAGGCGATAGGTCGCCACATCGGCCCAGGCCGCGGCCTCCTGACCGGCGTCGAGTGCACCGCTGCGGGCGAGCAGTTCTCGCTCGTCGGCGGCTGCGGCGATCTCCCCGATCTGGTGCCAGCAGCGGGCCCGGCTCGATCGCAACCGGACGACATCGTCGGCACTGTCGGCGATCAACAGCGCGGCGTCGATGACCTCGATCGCGGCGGGAACCCGACAGAGACCGGCCAACGCATCGGCGCGACGCAAGGCGATTTCGATGCGGGACCCCAGTAGCCCCTCGGACAGTTCCTCGGCCCGGCTGAGGATGCGAAGCGCGTGCTCGGGATCGTGCCGAACGATGTCTTCGGCGGCGGCGACCAGGGCCGACACGGCCTCGGCGTCACCCGGTTCGGCTGCCAAGAGCAAGTGATGGGCCCGAAGGTTCGGACGCAAGCGAAGTTCGCCGGCGCGTCGCGCCACCTCCCGATGCATCGCCAGTCGCACGGGGAGCGAGATCGATTCGTACAAAAACTCGGTGATCAGATCGTGGCTGAACTCGAACAAGGCGTCGGCAGAACGTACGACCCCGTCGTCGACGAGCCGGGTGAGATCAGCGAGCACGTCAACCAGTGGTTGCCTGGCCAGTCTCGCAACCTGATCGGGGCTGAAGGCAATGCCAAGCACCGCGGCCCACCGCAAGACATCCTCGGCCCGCTCGCCGTGGGCGCGAATTCGCGCCAGCGTCGAGGTGCCGGCGATCCGCAATGACGTCCCCGGCAAACTGTCGAGCCCGCCCTCGGCGCCACCGCTGCTCCATGTGGCCGACAGCACGGCGAGTACGGCGAAGGGGCTACCACCGGCTTGGGCCAATCGGGGCGGAAGGGGATGAGGTGGGGCGTGGCCGACGATATCGTGGGTGATCGCAGCGACTGCGTCGTCATCGAGCGGACCGAGGCGAATGACCTCGGCATTGTCGGAAATGCTCACGAGCAGCTCTTCGACCGCCAGCGGACACGGGTGCAACCGACGGGCGAGGACCACGCCGATGCGACAACGAACGGCGTTGCGAACGATCGCGACAATCGCCGCCGAGGCAAACGGATCGAGCCACTGGGCATCATCGATGATCAGCAATTGTCCAGCCGATTCGGACCCGTCGACGAGCAGGTCGACCAGGTCGTCTTGAATACCGAACCGACGACCGAGCCGCACTTCGGCGCTCATGTCGACCGCTTCGGCGAACAAGTCCCGGCAGCGATCGGCGAGCGCGCGGCGAACCGGATCGGGCGAATGACGATCGCATCCCATCGCCCGCGTGACCGCGGCGAACGGCCGATCCCGCTCGATCGGGTCGCATGCGGTCGAGTTGATCGTCAACCCGGCATCGGTGGCATGGCGGCGGATCTCGTCGACAAGGCGGGATTTGCCGATACCGGGTGACCCCTCGATGATCAGCACCGGGGTGGGATGACCGCTCCCGACAGCCGTCACCCAGCTGCGGAGTCGAGCCTGCTCATCGTCGCGACCGTGCAGCCGCGGCACGACAGTCACCGTCCGCTCGAATTCGCGCACGGATTCCCGCGCCAGATCAAGCCTCGGGTCAAGCGTCTTCGCAACCATCGGACCTCCCGGTCAGCTTCTTTCGATGCCCTATTTACAGAGTATCACTTTGTAAATAACAGAGCAACACTCGGTATCCGAGCACCTCACCGTTACAATCACGATCCTTCTATGCCTCGCCGAAGCGCTGTTGACGCCGCCCGAACCCGAGTAGCTCTGATCGACGCAGCGCGAGCCTGCTTCGTCGCCGATGGGTATTCCGCAACGACCACGACCGCGATAGCAACGCAGGCCGGTTGCTCGCAGAGCGCGTTGTTCCACCACTTCGCCGACAAGGCCGAGCTGTTCGAGTCAGTGATCCTGGCCGAACTCCGCGCCTATGACAAACAGGTCGGCCGCGCCGCCGTCTCGGCCACCGGGGGACCCCTTGCCCAAGTTTTGGCCGGTTGTCGACGTAGCTTGGAACTGGCTTCGGATCCGGCATGGTCCCGCCTGGTGGCGGTAGACGCTCCCGCAGCACTCGGGTCCGACCGGCTCCACAACATCGATGCCGATCTCGGGCTCAAGTCGACGACGTTTGCGATTGAACTGCTGATCGCCCAACACATTCTTGACGCCGACACCGACATCGACGCGCTTGCTCTGGTGCTCTACGGGTCGCTGACATCGGCCGCCTTCGAGATGGCCCGCTACCACCCAGGTGCACCGGGGTCACGACGCGAGGTACCCGGGAGGTCGGTGCTGAAGTCACCACCCGACGTCGACCGAGTGATGCTCGTCATCGAACGACTGATCCTCGCCCACACCTCCTCACGATGACCGCAGCGGCCCCTCACGGGCCGCGCAACCAGGGCGAAAGTTTCCGTGCATGCACGGATGAACTCGACGGCATCGGGGGCGCATCGTGGAGGCATGACAGCCACCCAAGTCCGGGCCGACACCATGGCTCGCCGCAATGCCGTAACCGGCGTCACCGGGTTGCTCGCCGTTGCGTTCCTGTGGGCGACCGCCGAGGTGGCCCGAGCGCTCGACTTCCCTGAACGCAAGGCCAAAGCGGTGATCTCCGCAGTGGTGGCCGTGATGGCATGTGGTCAGATCGTGGTCGGGGTGACGATGACCCTCCTCCCGCTCGGGCGGACCGCAACCCTGCGCCGCACCCACCGAATGCTCGGCACCGTCGCCCTGGTCGGTGGTGGGTTCGTCACCTACTTGTGCATGACCGGCCCGTTTCCCGGCGGACCAACGCTGCACCGGGTGATCGGATTCGTCGTGGTCGCCGTGGTGCTGATCAAGATTCCGGTCGTCACCAACATGCCGCAGCGACGCTCGCTGGTCGTGACGCTCGGGGTGCTCCTCGGCGTCGGTTTGATCTCGGCGTTCATCACCAACGGCCTCGACGTGTTGCGGACCTGGTCATGATCCGCCCCGGTAACGCCATTGCGATCGGCATCCTCGCCGTGTCGAGCGGGGGACTCATCGCCCGCGCCGTCGTCGCCCTCACCCAGGATCGCCCGGCGACCCCCGCCCCATGTACGACGTCCTACACCTGCGACGTCGAACCGTCGACGACCGACCAGGACGGCTACTGATGAACTGTTTCCACTGCGAACGACCAGCCCATGCCGGCTGCGTCTACTGCGGCCGGGCGGTGTGTCGTGACCACGTGAAGTCACTGCCACACCCGCTGGCGACCTTTCGCGACGGAGCGGGTCGACTGATGGCGCTGGTCACCCCCGAGGCCGTCCATTGCGGGCACTGCGCGCCCCACGGACGACCCGTCCACCTCGAATCGCTCGACCAATCATTCGGCGAACCGCTCGACGTCGCGTCCACCCTGAACGCCACCACTACGAGGAACCCATCATGAACCCCGACATCATCAACGGCTACTACGACCTCGGACCGGCTACCGACATCGGCGTCGGCAGCGTCAAGGGATACGCCCTCC
Source organism: Actinomycetes bacterium (assembly GCA_031398525.1). GTDB lineage: Bacteria > Actinomycetota > Acidimicrobiia > Acidimicrobiales > Ilumatobacteraceae > JANMJD01. Next base: position 5,848 of record JANNNL010000173.1, read on the forward strand.
CCAACCGGCGCATCGTCGTCGCCAACATCAACGGCCAGTTCGTCGGCTTCGACGAATTGTGCCCCCATCTGTCGATTCCGCTCAGCCAAGGGTCACTGTCGAAGGACTGCCTGACCTGCGTCGGCCACGGTTCGGTGTTCGAACTGCCCAGCGGCAAGGTGCAGAAGTGGATGGGCCGCCGACCAGGCTTGATCTCGTCGATGCTCTCGGGCAAGCCGATGCCGATCGCCACCCTGCCGGTCGAGGCATCCGGCGACCGCCTGAGGATCGCGGTCACCACCGCGGATCTCTGAGCCCACTCACAACCCATTCAACAACCAACAAAGTTAGGAAACCACCATGAACCGCCCCGATCTCGTCGACCAACTCACCGAGCGTCTCGCCACCGACCCCGAATTCCGAGAGACGTTTCGCCTCACTCCCGGCAAAGCCGCCAACTCGATGGGGATTCCCTACGACGACTTCCAGGAACTGCTTGCCACGAGCCGCTCCGCCGAGGAAATCGCCCTCGCCGACCGGGACTCCGCGGCCAAGATGACGCTGTACGGCACCATCATGAGCGGCATCAAGGGAGCCCTCGGTAGCGACAACACGTGCGCCTGCGACTACACGCCGGGCACGTGGATGGATTACTGCACGGCGAGTTGATACGAACCATGTGCGTCATACCCGGGTCAGAGTCCGACGAGTCGGCCCATCGTCATATCGCCGAGATCACCCACGAGCTGTCCCATGGAGTCACTTCACAGTTGCTCTTCGAGCGGGGCCATGCCCACAAACAGGTCGGCCACCTCGCAGCAGCGATCGACGACCTGTCACGGGTGATCACCCATCCGCAGGCCGACCTCAGCCTGAGGGGCCGCGCCCACTACTTCCTCGGGGTGTGCCATCGACGAACCGGCAACCTTGCCGCCGCGCTGGCCTCGGCGGATGTCGCCGTCGAACTCGACCCGGCCAACGCCAGCGTCATCGGACACCGCGGGTACATCCGCTCGATGGTCGCGATGCACGCCGATGCCCTCGCCGACTACGCCGAGGCCCTACGCATCGCCCCCCATCTGGGAGTGACCTACGCATTTCGTGGCAACGGATGGTTCTGGCAGGGTCGCTACGACCTCGCCCTGGCCGACTACGACTCGCTGATCAACGAGCACCACGACGATCTGCTGTTCAAGGTCTTCCATGACCGCGCCGCCGCCCGGTTGATGCTCGGCGACATTCCCGGCGCGATCGATGACCTCGATCGGGCCGAGACGATGCGTCCCTGCGACCCGTGGTACCCGCTCGACTCGCGCCCCCTGGCATTGCGCGCCTTTGCCCGCCTGCTCGACGGCGACCTTGAACGGTGCGCAATGGATCTACACCACAGCCAACACCTCGGCGAGCACCCAATCTCGTCGGTCACCGGGGCGCTGCTCGACGCCCGTCACGGACGCTGCGAGTCGTTGCGTCAACTCACCGATGCGGCGATCCGCGACCACGTCGATGGACCGATCGGCGGCGTACAAATGGTCGCCGAGTTGATCGACGACCCGCGGCGATTTCTCCCCCAGCTCGCTCCACTGATCGGATGACGACCACGTCGACCGCGTCGGCCACCGCGTCGGCCACCGCGTCGGCCACCGCGGCGACATCATGGTTGGCGGAACTCGAACGCTCGATCAACCCAGCACTGGCGACCCCTCGCCTCACAGCCGGGGTGGAATTCTTTCCTGCGCCGCATGGCCCGGGTTGGGTCGCCCGCAAGCTTCCCGAGGGGCGCTATCTGTCGCTGACCGACGAGGAACGCCTGATTCTCGCCGACCTCGACGGCGAACGCGACGTGCTTGCGCTGGCGCGGCGGTACAACGAACGGCACGCCAAGATGGGCTACTTCGCGGTCTCGAATTTGATCGCCATCGCCCGCAACGCGGCGATGCTCGACGACGGACCGGCCGACGTGGTGTGGGCCCCGCTCAAGCAGCAGATGGCGCGGCGATCGATGGCGGGGCGGATGGCCTGGCTCAATCGAACGTTGCTCTATCGCAAGATCCCGATGTCGGGTGTCGGCCCGGCGATACACGCTCTGTACCGGGCATTCGGTCGCTTCGCGTTCCATCCCATCGGCCTTGTGGCCGTGGCGATCACCTGCGTTACCGGGTTCGTCCGTTGGCTGACTCTGCCCCATCCCCAGCCTGCCGATCTGTCGATGGTCCAACTGCTCGTGGTTGTGGTGTTGGCCTCCGCGTCGCTGATCGTCCACGAGTTGGGCCATGCGTTCGCCGTCGTCCGTTTCGGTCGACATGTGAACAAGGCGGGCCTGTTCATCATGTATGGCGCCCCGGGCGGCTTCGTCGACACGGGGGACATGTGGTTGGCCTCTCGTCGTCAACGCATCGCCGTGACCACCGCCGGGCCGATCGCCACCTTGTTCGTCGGTGGGGTGATCTCGCTGCTCGCACCGACCGACCACCTGATCCTCATCGCCCTGGCCACCGCCCAATACCTGCTCGTTGCCGCCAATGCGACCCCGCTGCTCAAGCTCGACGGCTACTACGTGCTGATGGACTTCCTCCAGGTGTCGAACCTGCGCGAGCGATCGATGGTGTTCATGACCTCGCGGCTCAAGCGCAAAGTGGCCGACGCGTGGCGGGCGGGCAACCTCGTGCCTCGATTCAACCGGACCGAATCGATCCTGTTCATCTACGGATCGGCCGCAACGTTGTGGTTGCTGTTGATCTCGGTTGCCGGGTTGCTGCTCCTTCCGGAACGGCTGTGGCGAATGGGTTCCGGCGCGTTCAGTATCGGTGGCCGACACCTACTCGGGCCGCTGATGGGGCTCGGGGTGATCGTCGCCATCGGTCTGATCGGCATGCAACTCTGGGGAGCGCGGGCGAGGTTCGGCGAGATCGGCCAACTCGTGGGGCGGGCGTTCGAGCGGTCGCACGGATGGGCGGCGACTGCGCTGGTCATCGGACTCAGCATGGTGGTCGGTGGAGCCCTGCCGCTCCTGATCCAACGTCGCAGCGAGACCTCTTCGCAGGCGTGGGCTCACGCCTTGGCTATCACCGTCGGAGGGGCGGCCACGTGGCGCGGGGTTCGGCTCGTCCCCCGGCTGCGCGGCTCACGTTGGACCATTCCCATCGGACTCCTGGTGATCGCCAATCTTCTGCTGATCGCCGCCGAATCGACCGCCTGGGTCGCCGATGCGTCGAACCGCACCGATCCGCCGGTGCTCGGCCTGATTCGGTTGGCCGCTGCGCTCGTCACGCTCGCGGCGGCGTTCGCCGGTGGAAAAGCGACGATCGCCGCCTTCGGAGGAGATCTGCGAGCGATGTGGGCCCCGGCACTGCTCGGTGCGCTGCTGGTCTGTCTGCCGTTCGGCCTCCGGGCGATCGGTGGAGTGTTACTCGGCGCGGCGACGATCTGTGGCATCCGACTGTTGCGTCGCCCGATGGTGTCGAACACTCGACTCGTCGACATCCCTCTTCACGAGGAGCTCACCGATCGTCGACGGATCACCCATCTACGTCGCGCCGTCGCCGCGTTGGTCGAGCCGGTAGCCGCCCAACATGGGACGCTGTTCGGCGACGCCGAGCGCCTGCTCGCGTTGCATGCCGTCAACGCAACGGCCGCCGAGCACGGTTGGAAGTGGTGGTTTGTCGAGGATGGTCGATTCGTCGATCGCCATGACGGCCGCCTGTCGGATCTGGCCCAGGTGTGGGGTGATTCGATCGAGCGGATCGTCGAGGTGATCGGCCGGGACTGTGGCCGACGCGTCGCCGATGACGCCGTCGCCGAGGCGTATCTGGCACTCCCCGCCCGCTTGTCGGCCCTCGTCGACGAATGGCTTGGCGACAGCCTGGCGCGATGCGGATGCCTCGTGTCGAGCGGGAGTGGTGATGCGATGGCGGTTCGATTGACGGTCGCTCATCTGGTAAGGGTTCCGTTGCACGAACTCGGCCAGGCCGTCGGCCATCATGCGGTCGAGGCGATCCTCGCCGAGGTCAACACCATCGCTACCCGACGCGGGTGGGGCCGATGGTTTCGCGCGAATGGTCAACTGGTCGACGAGATGCTCCCGGACCGCGACGACGTCGAGACCGCCCGGCTGCTGCTCAGTCTGTTGTACGCCCGGCTGACGATTGCCGCGGGAACTCCGCTGACGATGGCCACCGTGCAGCATGCCCGCGACACTCTGGCCTGGGAACTGCGGTCAACGGCCGACGACTTGCTGACCGGTCGGTGGAGCGAGGTCAACCCGGCTCGACGCGTTCGGCAGCGGTCCGTCCGGAGCTGGCCGGTTGACTTGAGTCACTAGCACTCAACTTTCATGTTGAAATTGCAATGAGTATTGTTACGCTCCCAGCATGAGCACATCAGCAGCTATTCAGCTCACCCTTCCGATCCTTCCTACCCCTGCCGTCGTCCTTCCGGGCCCGACCGCCACCAGTCCCAGTGGTGAACCTGAGC
>JANNNL010000282.1:0-4024 GCA_031398525.1 Actinomycetes bacterium
GTGACGTTCTGCCGAACTACCGGCGGCGCTGCTGGTCATGCACTCGCCCCACGACACGACCGTCTCGTTCGACAACGCCACGATGATCTACGAGTCCGCCCGACAACCGAAGAGCTTCGTGACGATCGACCATGCCGACCATCTGCTCACCCGCCGACCCGATGCGGTCTTCGCGGCCCAGATGATCGCCAGTTGGGCGATGCGCTACATCGCCGATGAGAGCGGGGCGGCTCCTGTGCCCCGGTCGACCGACCAGGTGGTCGTCGCCGAGACCACCCAGGGTGCCTTCCTCAACCATGTGGTCGTCGGCGATCATCGGTTCCTGGCCGACGAACCGGTGTCGGTCGGCGGATTCGACGCCGGACCGTCGCCCTATGACTTCCTCGCGACGGCACTGGGAGCATGCACCTCGATGACGTTGCGGATGTACGCCGACCGCAAAAAACTCCCACTCGACCGGGTGACCGTCGAGATCGCCCACGCCAAGATCCACGCCGACGACTGCTCCGAATGTGCCGAGGGCCGCACCGGCCAGGTCGACCGCTTCGAACGGCGCATCCATCTGGAAGGGCAGCTGAGCGCCGATGACCGGCAGCGGCTGCTGGAGATCGCCGACAAATGCCCGGTACACCGCACCTTGGAAGCATCGTCGGTGATCGCCACCGAACTCGCCGACTGAGATTGACCGGTCACCGCGGCGATCGCGGTGGCCCGCAACTGGCCCGCAACCACCGCCCGCGCTGGTGCACTACGTCTGATATTCCATCGGACGAACCACGAGCGGACGCACCAGACTGGCACGGTGCTTCACGATCTGCTGTTTGTCGGTGCCCATGTACGCCTGGAGCCGCTGACAACCGACCACGTTTCCGGGCTCGTCGCCTCCGCCACCCACAACCGGGAGACCTACGGCTTCACCCCGGTGCCCGACGATGAGGCCTCGATGCGCCGCTATGTCGCCGACGCCCTCAGCAACCCAACCCAGATGCCATTCGCTACCTGTACCCCCGATGGAACGGTGATCGGGTCGACCCGGTTCATGGCTATGGAGTGGTGGGACGGCCCATGGAAGCGAACGAGCGACGACGGCATTGCGGTACCCAACGTCGCCGAGATCGGCTCGACTTGGCTCGCTCACGGCGCGCAGCGATCCGCAGTCAATACCGAGGCGAAGCTGCTGATGATGACCCACGCCTTCGAGCACTGGGGCGTGGTGCGGATGTTCCTCAAAACCGACGAACTCAACCAGCGCAGCCGAGCGGCGATCGAGCGGCTCGGGGCCCGGTTCGAAGGCGTCATCCGCCACCACATGCCCGCCGCAGGCCGGCCCGGGTTGCGCAACACGGCCCAATATTCGATCGTCCCGGAAGAATGGCCGTCGGTACGCGACAAACTGCGGGCTCGCCTCGTCTGATCAGTACGACCGCCGAGCATGTTCGGACCATGTTGGATCGTCACGCTGTGATGCTCGATCAGTGAATTAGGCTCTCAAAGATTCGGTCGATGAAGTAGTGAGGTAACCGATGACCAAGATCCGCCGGCAAGGCGATAGCTCGATGATCGAGGATCGTCGCGGCCAAGGGGGCGGCAGCTCCGGTGGCGGCGGTGGCTTCCAGTTCCCCGGCGGCCTCGGCGGCGGGGGTGGCGGCGGCCTCAAGATGGGCGGCGGGATGATCGGCATCCTCGTTATGCTCGCCGTGCTCATCCTGCCAAAGTTGATGAAGGGTGGCGGCCTCGGCGCGCAGCCTCCGAGTGGCGAAACCCAGTCATCGATCGTCTCGCCGAACATCGTCCCCGATGGCGACGCCGGCGGCGGCCAAGACGTCGATACCGGCAATGCCGGATCGGGGGCCTGCGACACCGAGACCGCCCAGATCGTCTGTGGCGCGGTTGAAGACGTGCAGAACTATTGGATCGAGGCGTTCAAGGCGGGTGGGCGCGACTACCAGATCACGCCGACCGTGTTCTTCTCGGGTGGCACCGACACCGGGTGTGGCTCGGCAACCTCGCAGACCGGGCCGTTCTACTGCCCGGCCGACTCGAAGGTGTACTTCGATCTCGACTTCCTCGTTGAGCTGCAAGAGAAGTTCGGAGCCAAGGGCGACCTTGCCTCGCAGTACATCGTCGCCCACGAGTACGGCCACCACATTCAGAACGTGCTCGGCATCAGCGACCAGGTGCGCCAGGCCCAGCAGTCGAATCCGAGCAGTGCGAACCCGCTGTCGGTGAAGCTTGAGCTGCAGGCCGACTGCCTCGCCGGGGCGTGGGCCAGGGATGCCTCCGACCGCGGGCAGTTCGCCGAGGGCGAACTTGAGGAGGCGATCAATGCCGCCGCGGCCGTCGGCGACGACCGGATTCAGCGTCAGACGCAGGGTCGGGTCGATCCCGAGTCGTTCACCCACGGCTCATCTGAACAGCGCATGACCTGGTTCAAGAAGGGCTTCGCCGCCGGTAACAGCGACGTCTGCGACACCTTCTCGGAGTAACCCCGCGGCTTGCCGCTCGCCGACGAACGGATCAGCCGCCGAAACGGCGGTAGATCCGCTCCGCCGGGCCCTGGCCAAGCAACCGGTGCCACCATGCCGCTAGTCCAACGGCAAGCACCCAGAACACCGCGCTGAACACCAGCGCGGTGTCGAGGCCGGTGCCGCCGACCCAGCCACCCAGATTGACGACCACGTTGAACACCAACGCGTGCAGCAGGTAAAGGCTCAGGCTCATCTGCCCGGCACGGCGCAACACATCGACCGGCATCGAGTTGCACCACTGGTCGGACAACCAGGTGATCACCATCACCGCCAACAATGACGAACCAAGCGCAGTGATCACGTACAGCAGACCTCGCGAGAACGGGTCAGTAACGGTGGCGTGGCGTAAATGGGCGGCGAGCTTGCTCTTGGAGTCGGCCGTCGCCAGGCGAGTGATCGTCGAGATTGCGTAACCGCCCGCCAGCAGGGCGAGGCCAGCCACAATGAAACGACGCCGGAGCCGATCGAAGTCGCGCAGCACCCGCCCGAGCATCATGCCCATCACCAAAAACGCGAGCCACGGCAGCATCGGGTGGGTGCCGCGCAACAGCAATTCGGTGGCCAGATTTCGAGGACTGCGCATCGCATCACCGGCTGGCGCGCCGAGCAGCCACAGGTCGACGCCGCCATCGAGCAATCGTTGTTGATTCCACACCTGCATTCCGGCCGCGAGCAGCGCGGCCGTTGAACCAGCAATGATCAGCGAACGGGGGCGCCAGGTGAACATGAACGAGGCGATCAGAAAGTAGAGGCCGTAGAACGGGAGAATCGTGCCGGCCCAGATCCAGTCGAACGCGTAGCCGACGGCAAGAAGGAGCAGACCTCGACGACGCAACCGCCAGCGATCGACGCCAATTGCCTCACGGTCGCCTGATGCGACGGACCGCCTGGTCAGCAAGGTGATCCCGATGCCCGCGACGGTGACAAAGGTGGCTGCGAACCGGGTCGACAACACCCCGATCCACGGGTTGAACAACCGGCCGGCCCAGTTCTTGGCGCCCATGGCGTTGGCACCGTTCAGGTAGCCGTGATAGTTCATCACGACCACCCCGATCAGGGCGACCCCGCGGGTGACGTCGACACCGACCACCCGATCGGCCGGTGGCGTACCGAGCCCTGGACCGCCGAGAACCGGTTCCTCCGGCGGACTCATGACGTCCACACGATGCGGTCAGGGGTGACTGAGATCAACGGACGCTGCACGTCGACCGAATCGCCCACCCTGGGACACGGGTCACCGTCGGCCGCGAACGCCATCGAGACATGCATATGGGGTGGCTCCAGTAGATCAAGTCGACGTCGTGCGAAGTGGAACGGGCTGCGGCCATCGACCAACGGGACAACGCCGTGGGCCGAGCCGGCCCCTACGATCACCAGGTGGCCATTTGCGGCAATAGCCGTCGACCGGTATCCGGCCGCCGCGCCTCTGGTCACCCCCCGGACATCAAGCACGTCCGCACTGAGATGCAGGGCCGACTTGTCGCCGTGCCAGAGCG
>JANNNL010000307.1:0-11339 GCA_031398525.1 Actinomycetes bacterium
ACGCCTGCGTGTGGTGGGGCGTCGCCCTGGTTGCCGCCGAGACGGGTATCGGAGCGATCGGGCTCGTGGGAGCGGCGGTGATGAATGTCCTGCTGGTCCGGATTTCGGGGGTTGCGCTGCTCGAAAAGTCGCTGGTCAAGCGACGGGTCGGCTACGCCGAGTACGTCGCTCGAACCTCTTCGTTCATCCCCCGGCCGCCACGCGGCTAGTTCGAGATCAAGCTAGCTGAAGGTCGGGCGCAGGGCTCGTTTGAGCTCGCCACCACCGGTCCACAGCCCCCCAGCATGCACCGAGTGTCACTTTGTGGCCGCTCGCCTTCCATGCCTGGTCGTAGGCCTCAAACCAGAAGTAGGCCACACCGGCCGGGTCGGCCCAGGCGCGAAGGTCACTGAGGAAACCAGCGCCACGGCCAGAATCATCGCGGCTAACCAACGAAGCGTCACTGAGCGTCGCAACCATCTGGGAGCGTACATAGGCGGAGCCTCAGAGACTTGCCCACGGAGGGTATTTGTTCTACACTCTGGGCAGTTCTGCGACAGACGGAGGGTTCACTCATGACTCGGCGGAGTCTGTGCATTATCGGGGCCATCTTGGTCACGACCATCGGCGTTGTGCGGCCCCCGGCGGCCCATGCAGCCCCGTCCTGGGTAGTCGGCAACGGTGGGGCCACCCTCGTCATTTCAGTCACTTCGGGCGAACCAATCGCCCCGCGTTGCCTTGGTGACATCGTGTGGCTTGCGCCAGACCTGGCGACCACGGCAACGTGCAGCCCGTTGACCAAGGTGACGATCAATGGTTCGGGCGCGGCGGACTACTTCACCTTGTCGGGCATGCTCCCGGCCGACTTCCCGCTTCTCCCCAAGCTGTTCATCAATACTAAAGCCGGTGCCGACCAGGTGTTCGGTGGATCATTGAACGAGATTGTCACGCTCGGAGATGGCGACGATCGGATGCAAGCTGGACCCGGCAACGACCAGGTCAAGGGGAATGGCGGCAACGACGTTCTTGCCGGCAATGGCGGGGTCGACATCCTCAACGGCGACAGTGGTGACGACCGCCTTGAGGGCTGCGTCGGGTTGGTCGGATGCGTCGACGATGGCCGCAACACCCTCCACGGCGGTGCCGGCAACGATCGACTGATCGGTGGACCAAACAACGACGTGCTCAACGGCAACGACGGCAACGATCGATTGCAGGGCGGCCCGGGCGACGACGAAGTCCTCGGTGGCAATGGTGACGACATCGTCGATGGCGACGGGTTCGACCTGCGCGTCGGCACCGACAGACTCGGTGGTGGAGGCGGCAGCGACACGATCATTGGCAACAACCTCGACGATGCCGGTGATGTTTCTCCCGAAGTCGATCATTTCCGCTGGAAGGTGACGTTCGACGCGTCGCCGGTGCAGGTCGAAGGCATCGTGTCGGGGCAGCCGAACGACGACGTCGATCTTGAGATCCTTACTCCCGGGATGTGGTCGCTGACCGGACTCAACGCGGGTCTTGCGGTCCGTCAGGTACGCACCGACCCACTGTTCAAGTGGCGCCTCAACTTCAATGAGTTCACCACGATCACCATGCGAATGAGTTCAGGCACCGACAAGTTGTCAGTCTGGTCGAGCCCGACAATGGCCGCCACCGTGCTCGGGGGACCCGGCAATGACAAGCTCAGCGTGCCGGTCGATGGTCCGCCAAGTCTTGCGGTCGACACGGGGTCAACCATCACGACTCCTGGCAACCTGCCGATCAATTACGCCGGGTTCGAAACGGTGACGGCCTGGGACCTCAACGGTCCCGCCAACTGACCAGCGCTACTTCGGGCGCCGGCTGATTGCGGTCGAGCGGGTCGACGGCCGACTCGGGGTGTATCGCGGCGGACGATCGCTATTGTCACCATCTTCCGTGAACAGTCGCACCGACACCCGCTGACCCTTCAGCGTTGTCTGCTTGAGCGCCTTGATCACCGAGTCGACATCTTCCTTCGGCACGCCGACGGTCGAGAACTTCTCGGCGACCTTGATCGGGCCGATCTGGGCACCGGACAGGTGCGTCTCGTTGGCGATTGCGCCGACCAAGTCGCCCGGACGGATACCGTCCTTCTTGCCTGAGCCGATGAACAACAGCACGGTGTCGCCGCTGCGAGGCCGAGTTGCGCCACCCTTCTCGAAGCCACCCTTGCCTTTCACCGGGCGTCCCTCACGGTCGACCTTGCCACCGGGGCCATCGCGCTCGACGCGGGGGCGAACCTCGGGAATCTCCTGCTCGTCGACGACGGCGCCGCTGGCCAGGTGAGCCAGTTTGATGCCGGCGAGCGCGATCAGGCGGGGTTCGAACTCTTCCAACAGGGTGTCGACCACCTTATGGTAGTCGTCGAGGTCGTCGGCCTTCAGCGCGTCGCGGAAGGTGTTCAGCGTGATCTCGATCTGCCGGGCGCGCAGGTCGGCGATCGACGGCACCTTCTCGACCGGGATTTTGTGCTTCGTCAACCGCTCGATGTTGGCGAGTAGTCGCTGCTCACGCGGCTCGGCGAGCGTGATCGCCACACCCGAGCGTCCGGCGCGGCCGACGCGGCCGATGCGGTGAACGTACGCCTCGGGGGCCGAGGGGACGTCGTAGTTGAACACGTGGGTCAACTGGTCGATATCCAGACCACGCGCGGCGACATCGGTGGCGAGCAACAGGTCAGCGTGACCGGCGCGCAGGCGGTTCATCACCTTGTCACGCTGTTCCTGGCTCATGCCACCGTGCAGGGCCTCGGCACGGTAGCCGCGGCCGTTCATCGTCTCGGTCAGCTGATCGACCTCGCCACGGGTGCGGCAGAACACGATCGCCGCGGCCGGGGCCTCGACGTCGAGAATGCGACCGAGCGCGGCAGGCTTGTGCGAGCGCAACACGATGTAGGCGCTTTCCTTGACCCGCGGAGTCTTGCCCGTGTGGGCATCGCCGAGACCGGTCTGGATCTTCATCGGGTTGTGCAGGTGGCGCTTGGCAATGCCGGCGATACGCGGCGGTATCGTCGCCGAGAACAGCACCGTCTGACGCTTGGCCGGCGTGGACTTGAGGATCTCCTCAATGTCTTCGGCGAAGCCCATATCGAGCATCTCGTCGGCCTCGTCGAGCACCACCATCTTCACCCGATCGAGCGGCAGCGTGTTGCGCGAGATGTGGTCGAGCGCCCGGCCGGGGGTGGCAACGACCACGTGGACGCCGTCGGAGAGCGCCTTGAGCTGGCGGAAGATCGGCTGGCCGCCGTAGATCGGCAGCACCTTGACGCCAAGATCCTTGCCGTACTTGTAGATCGCTTCGGAGACCTGCACGGCGAGCTCGCGGGGGGGGACGAGCACCAGAGCGATCGGGAACACCTCGCTGCCGCGTTCGGGCAGCATCTGCAGGATGGGCAGGGCGAATGCTGCCGTCTTGCCGGTACCCGTGGCGGCCTGACCGACCAGGTCGTGGCCTTCGAGCAGCACCGGGATCGTCTCACGCTGGATGGGCGTCGGTTCTTCGTATCCGAGGGTGATCAACGCCCCCAACAGCTCAGGCCGCAGCCCAAGCCCATCAAAACCGGGGGTGTTATCTTCAGAATTCACGCGAGCACCCTATTGCCTGCGTGGCGAAGTCCCTCGTAATCGTGTATGTGACCCCCGTTGCGTGCCAAGCCGGATCTCTCGCCGACGTGTTGTTCCCTGAGCTGAGTATCTGTGGGCAGAACGCCACGCCGTGCTCCTGCTTCCCGTCGAAGAACCCAACCCGTTCAAGCGCAGGAGGTGAGCAACATGAAGACCGAACTCGACACTCCGTGTGACGTCGACGCCAAAGCTCTCCTCTCAGTCCTCGGTTTCTTAACGCGAATCGGGAATCCCACCCCGGACAACCGTCGCGTATGACGGGCCGAGGAACTGACTCCGCAGCAACCATGAGCACGTCACAACCTGCACGAATGCGTGCCTCATCGAGAGCGCGGACAATCAAGGCACAACGTACTCGGTCGGGCTTTATACCCTGGGTCGCTGGGCCAATTCGGTTGGAACAGATCTGGCACATCCGCTGACCAGCCGCAGAGTGTCTATCTACTCGCTGATCTGCTGTTTACCATGCTGGATAGGCGCGGGTCTGCCAGCGGAGGGTCACCACGCAAGGGCGGCAGTGTAGGGGCGGTTGGGACGCGCCAGGGCTGCGGATTTGGCACTGCCCCCTGGAGGAGCAGACTTGAGACTAGGTTCTCGAGCAGCGCAACGACCATCGGGGGGTAGGCATCGGCCCAAACGAATCGACAACCGCCGCCTCCTCATCGGCATCTGCCGGGTACGAGACTGAACGGTTGCTGCGATGGCGACGCCGGTCAGGTGGCCCGCTGCTCGTGCTCGCTATCGGGAGCCTTCCGTTTCTGTTTATGGAACTCGGGCGCACGTCCTTGACTCTGGCGGACCGGAGGGTTCTCGACGCCGTCAACGTCGTGGTGCTCATCGCGTTCGCAGGCAAACTACTCATTTGAGTTCACACTGTCTCGCAACCGCTCGATGTACGTCCGCCGGAACTGGACGAGTCTGGCGATCGTGCTCGCCCAAGCGGTGGCGTTGGTCCCGGCGCTGACCGGTCTGGGTCTTCTGCGTGCCGCCCGGGGCGCCCGAGCTGCTCGTGCGGTGGCGGTGGTGGTCCGCCTAGTGGCTATCGGTGGAGCTTCGGCGCGTGACGGACGGCAGGTGATCCGTGCACGAGCCGCCCGATTCGCGTTGTCGTTGGCCGGACTCACGTGGTTGTCGTCGGCTGCGGCGTTCATGCTGGCTGAGACCGGCGGGGACTACTCGATCGCTGACTCGTTGTGGTGGTCGATGGCCACGATCACGACCGTCGGCTACGGCGACATCTTTCCAGTGACGCCCGCCGGTCGGCTGATCGGCGGGTTCACGATGATTGTGGGGATTTCGACCTTCGCCCTCGTGACCGCAAAGGTCGCCGAGTTCCTCGTACGCAGGGACTGACGGCCAACGCACGGAGCGCGGCACGCATGGATTCGGGGTTCGCTCGATCGTCGTGCCGACATCAACCGTTCCTGAACCATGGAGAAGCGACTCCCAGTGACCAAAGAAGTTGAACCGCCGACTCGACGGTGCTACTGCCACATTCAGCTCGTGCGAGGGTCGGCGCTACACTCCCGTACCTGTTCAATCCCCATAACCGGGGTCGCTGGGCCAGTTGGGTTGGAAGAGGTGCCATTGTTCGGGGGCGCGGCGGATCAGGGTTTCGAGGTCGTGGGCGAGAAGCTGGGTGACTCGGTGGACGTCTTCGCGAAGGCCGCCGTGGCGGGTGGCGTCGACGGGGGGCATGATCAGGCCGAGGTGGCCGGTGGTGCGGTCGGTGTAGTAGACCGCGGTCGGCAGGATCGGCACGTTGTTGCGCAGGCCGAGCATCGCTGGTCCCGCAGGCAGGGTGGTTCGCTCGCCGAAGAAGTCGACCTCGATGCCACCGCCGTGGATGTCACGGTCACACAGCAACGCCAGCACGTGGCCATCTTTCAACGCCCGGGAGCATGCCAACGCGGCGTCGGGCCCGAGGGGAATCACGTTCATGCCGAGTTTGCGGCGTAGGTCGACGAACCACTCGAAGACCTCTTTGTTGGCCAACGGCTCTACGACCACCGACATCTTGAACCCGCGCTCGATGAACCACCGACCGGCCCATTCCCAGCCACCGAGATGGGGCAGGGCAATGATTGCTCCCGATCCCGATTCGAGCACCGGCACCAGGTGCTCATCGACCCCCTGCGAGGTCATCCCCCGCTTCACCGCGGCCGCCGACATGCCGGGCAGCCGGAAGCTCTCGACGTAGTACCGGGCATACGACTCGAACGCCTGCTGCACCTTGCGATTGAGCGCGAGCCGGCCGAGTTGGGGATTGACCCTGCGCTGGTGCCGTTCGACCATCGAGCGTTTCGAACGCATGGCCTGGGTCATCGACGCTCCGACAAACGACGCCATCCCTTGGCCGACCCCGGCCGGGGTGAGCTGCGAGATCAATGCACCGAGCTTGTATCCCGAGACGGTGAGAGCATCACTCAGCCGCTGGCCGTCATGCGAGGGCGCTGACGCTGGCGGAGTGGTCACTGCCGATTGCGGGGACGACGAACACGGACCTGAGTGATCCGCTCGATCCGTTCGGAACGAGCCACCCGACGCGATGCCCGACGCGACCGGCGGGCATCGATGCGAGCGGCGGTCACCGGGGCAACCGCCGCCTGCTTCCACACCTTGATGAACCGCTGAATGGCAGTGATCGTGGTGAGCACGAGCATCAGCCACAGGATCGGGATGAGAATCGCCGAGAACAGCAGGCCCAGGCAGAGCAGGATGATCCGCTCGGCGCGCTCCATCAGCCCACCCTTGGCGTTGAGCCCCAACGACTCGGCCTTGGCCCGCTGATACGAGATCACCGACGAGACGGCCATCACCGCGTACGGCAACACCGCCATCCCAGGGCCCGCTTTGTAGCCGAGGTACCACGCCAGGCCGCCGAACATGAACGCGTCGGTGACTCGGTCCATCACCGAGTCGAAGTACGCACCCCGCTGGCTCGACGAGTTAGTCGCCTTGGCGAGCGCTCCATCGAGCAGGTCGGGGAGGGCAGCGAGAATGACCAACGCCAGGCCCCAAATCAGCTGGCCGCGGGCCACGAGCACCGAGGAGCCGATGGCGATGACCAGCCCGGCGATCGTCAGGTGATCGGGCGACAAGCCGGTTTTCCGCAGCAGTTGACCGAGTGGTTTGACGGCCTTCTCAACCGGGGTGCGGAATCTGCCGTCGAACATCGAGTCGATCTTACCGATCGGTACAGCGGTCCTGTAGCTCTCGCTACGATCACGGCGGGGAAACACCGAGGGTTCTCGGAGGTTCGACGAGAACCCTCTGCCAAGAGGAGGTACCGATGACGCTGTCGACCGACTTGATTCGCAACGTGGTGCTGCTCGGCCACAGCGGCGCGGGGAAGACCTCGCTTGCCGAGGCGCTACTGCTGAGATCGGGGGCGATCAGGCGCGCGGGGAAGGTCGACGAGGGCACCTCCGTCACCGACACCGAGCCCGAGGAGATCAAACGCAAGATCTCGATGTCGCTGGCCCTCGCTCCTTTCGACTGGGCGCATGGGTCGGGTTCGACCTTTCGGATCAACGTGATCGACACCCCGGGGTACGCCGACTTCATGGCCGAGGTCGAGGCAGGCCTGGCCGTTGCCGACCTCGCAGTCTTCGTGGTCAGTGCCGTCGAAGGAGTCGAGGTGCAGACCGAGCTGCTGTGGCGGCGCTGCGCCGAACTCGGCCTGCCACGGATGATCTTCGTCAACAAGGAGGACAAAGAACGCGCCGACTTCCACCGAGTACTCGACCAGCTCAAGTCGACCTTCGGTGCGGGATTCGCCCCGCTGGAGCTGCCCTTGGGCGAAGAAGGATCATTCCACGGAGTCGCCGACATTCTCCACGAGGAGGCCTACGAATACGACCCGGGCGGGACCCACCGTGCCGAGCCGTTGCCCGCCGAGATCATCGATGAGGAGCATCGGGTCCACGACGAACTGGTCGAGGAGATCGTCTCGGGCGACGACGAACAGCTTGAGCGCTATCTGTCCGGTGACGTTCCGACGGTCGCAGAGTTGGAACGGACGTTGGCCCACGAGGTGCTCGACGGCATCGAATTCCCGGTGCTCTGCGGCTCGGCGATCACTGGCATCGGCGTCGATCGCCTGGTCGACTTCATCTGCGAGATCGGACCATCACCGGCAGATCGGCCAGCCAGCGTCATGGCGGGAACGACCGAAGTACCCGTCACCGCCGATCCCGGTAGCCAACCGCTGGCCTTCGTGTTCAAGACGATTGCCGATCCGTTCGTCGGGCAACTCTCGGTGTTCAAGGTGCTCTCGGGCACGATCAAGGCCGACTCCCACCTGATCAACTCAACGACGTCCGCCGACGAGCGGATGCACGGCTTATTCCGGCTGCGAGGCAAGGAGCAGTCCCCGACGGACCAGGTGATCGCCGGCGACATCGCCGCGGTGGCCAAGCTGTCGAACACCCATACTGGTGACACGCTCGCGCCGAAGGGCTCCCCGGTTCGGGCTCGACGTGCCGACGTGCCGCCCTCGTGCCTCGCTGTCGCAGTGCGACCTCGAACGCAGGTCGACGACGACAAGTTGGGCAACGCCTTGCATCGCCTGCAAGCCGAGGACCCGGCGTTGACCGTCGAGCGCATCGAGGAGACCCATCAGACGTTGGTCAAAGGGCTCGGCGAGACTCATGTCGCCGTTGCCCTGGAGCGGTTGGCCCGCAAGTTTGGTGTCAACGTGGACACCGAGGACGTGCGCGTCGCCTACCGCGAGACGATCAACGGTTCCGCCGATGCGGAGGGCAAAGTGAAGAAGCAGTCGGGTGGTCACGGGCAATATGCGGTCGCCAATCTGCGGGTGTCGGCGCTCCCCCGTGGCGGAGGGTTTCGGTTCGTCGACAAGGTCGTTGGCGGTGCGATCCCGCGCCAGTTCATCCCTGCCGTCCAGAAAGGCGTCGAGGAGACGATGGCCCATGGTGGTGTCATCGGGTTTCCGGTCGTCGATGTCGCCGTCGAGTGCTACGACGGCAAGTATCACTCGGTCGACTCGTCGGAGATGGCGTTCCGTACCGCAGCATCACTGGGTCTGAAAGACGCGATGACCAGGGCCGGGGTGTTGATTCTCGAGCCGATCTCGCAGCTCTCGATCACGGTCCCATCGGCGTATCAGGGCGACGTGATGGGCGATATCAATGCCCGGCGCGGTCGGGTGCAGGGCACGACTACCAATGACCACGGCGAGCAGGAGATCGTCGCCCACGTTCCCTCGGCTGAGGTCGTACGGTACGCCACCGACCTGCGCTCGATGACCGGGGGTCGAGGCCGATTCAGCGCCCAGCATGACCACTACGACGTGCTCCCTGCCCACTTGGTCGACAAGGCCAAGGCCATTTTGGCAAGCTCTCACGCATGAGTGATTCGTCGCCCGCCGACCTGGCTATCGCCTTCCGATCCATGCCGCGCCGTCTACGCGAGGCCCTTGAGCCGTTGGAGGGCAACACCGGCCCGGTTCGCGAGTTGCTGGGCGAGTTCATGGCACTGATCGACGACGCAGCGCGACTGCTCGACTGTCCTGCATCGATGGCCGAGGTCGCCGGCCACATCGACTCTATTCCCGCCGATGAGTGGACCGATCGTGATCTACACGACCTGCGCGCTCACGCCCTCGACGCCGGTCGGCTGATCCGGGCGATCGGCGCCGCAGCCGAGGACGCGACCGGCTGACGCGGGCTGGACAGCTCCGTGGCCGCGACGGCCGACCACGAGCGCGAGACTGCGGCGATGAGCACCGCCTCGCCTCCCAACACCACACGTACTGCGATCCGCACCTGTCCGTTGTGTGAGGCGGGCTGCGGCCTGGAGATCACCGTTGTCGGACCGACCGTGACCCGTATCCGCGGCGATCGTCATGATGTGTTCTCGAAGGGTTTCATCTGCCCGAAGGGGTCGACGCTCAAGCAGTTCCATGACGACCCCGATCGTCTGATGAGGCCGGTCGTCAAGCGCGATGGGGTGTTCATCGAGGTCGATTGGGACGAGGCGTTCGCCACCATCGAGGCTCGGCTGTTGCCGTTGCTCGCGGAACATGGGCGGGATGCCGCGGCCATTTACCTCGGCAACCCCGGGGCCCACAACATGGGCCCGCTGATGTTCAACCGCAACCTGATCACCGCCCTCGGCACCCGCAATCGGTTCTCGGCGTCGACCGTCGACCAGCGACCGAAGGAGCTCTCGGCATCGTTGATGTTCGGGTCGGTGACCGTGCCGGTGCCCGACCTCGATCGCACCGACTACCTGGTCATTCTCGGCGCCAACCCCCACGCATCGAACGGTTCACTGTGTACCGCGCCCGACTTCCCCGGGCGACTCGATCGCCTGCAGGAGCGGGGTGGGACGCTGATCGTCGTCGATCCCCGCCGGTCGGAGACCGCCTTGCGCGCCGACCGCCACATTGCGCTGCGGCCGGGGACCGACGCCCATCTCCTCGCCGCGATTGCGCATGTCTTGCTCGCCGAGGGGCTCGCCGACCCATCGAATGTCGCCGACCACTGCGACGGCCTCGACGATCTCCCCGACCTGCTCGCGCCGTACACCCCCGACGCGTCGGCGCAGGCGTGTGGCATTCCCGCCGACGACATTTGTCGCTTGGCCCGTGAACTCGCCGCTGCGCCGTCAGCCGCTGTCTACGGCCGAATCGGCACCTGCACACAGGAGTTCGGCACGCTCGCCTCGTGGCTCGTCGACGTCGTCAACATCCTCACCGGCAACCTCGACCGAGCCGGTGGAGCGATGTTCACCAAGGGCGCAACGGGTCAGCCGTCGTCGAAGGGCCGTCCCGGCATCGGCCGCGGGTTCCGGTCGGGCCGGGTGGTGTCGCGGGTGTCGCAAGAGCCCGAGATGTTCGGCGAGTTCCCGGTCACGGCGCTGCCCGAGGAGATCGAGACCCCGGGCGACGGCCAGGTGCGGACGCTGATCACGGTCGCGGGCAACCCGGTCGCCTCGAATCCGAACAGCACACGGCTAGCCGCCGCGTTGGCGTCGTTGGAGTTCATGGTCTCGATCGATCCGTACATCAATGAGACAACCGTCCACGCCGATGTGATCCTGCCGCCACCCTCGCCGTTGCAGAAAAGCCACTATGACCTGGCGCTGTTGAACTTCGCCGTCCACAACGTGGCCAACTACTCCCCCGCCGTGCTGCCGTTGGCCGACGGGCAGCCCGACGAGTGGGAGATCATCCTGCGCCTCGCCGGCATCGCCGCTGGCATGGGCGCTCACGCCGACATCGACGCGTTCGTTACCGACGCAGCGCGGGCGATGCTCGCCTCCGCGGTCCGCGACGAGTTCGGTTCGGTGTACGGGCGCGAGGTCGACTCGTTGGAGGCGATGCTCGGCTCGCGCCGCGGCCCCGAACGGTTGCTCGACGTGATGTTGCGCACCGGGCCGTATGGCGATGCCTTCGGCACCGTGCCCGACGGACTCTCACTCGCCAAGCTCGAAGCGAACCCACACGGCGTCGACCTCGGAGCGTTGGAACCGTCGCGAGTTCCCGCGTTGTTGCGCACCCCGACCGGGCGTATCGATGTCGCCCCGGCGATTCTGCGCGGTGATCTCACCCGACTTGCCGAGTCGCTCGATCGGGATTGGGATGCGAGCATGGTCCTCGTTGGACGCCGCCACGTGCGATCGAACAACTCGTGGCTACACAACGTGCCGGCGCTGATGCGTGGCCGCGACCGCTCCACGCTCGTG
>JANNNL010000358.1:0-10930 GCA_031398525.1 Actinomycetes bacterium
CGACGCTCGTCGTCGAGGTCTCCGAGGAGTCGTTGTTTCGTCGCTCTAATGCCAGAGCACGGATGCACAACGGTTCGACGCTGACCGCCGAGGCCGCCCGACGATTGGCATGCGACAGCGGCATCCATCGATTGATTACCGGGCCGGGCTCCATCCCGCTCGACATGGGCCGCATCGAGCGGACGGTCAGCCCGCAAGTCTTCCTGGCGTTGGTCGTCAGGGACGGCGGATGCGTCTTTCCAGGCTGTGATCGGCCGCCCGGGTGGTGTCAGGCACACCACATCGTCCATTGGGAATGCGACGGACCGACCGACGTGGAAAATCTCGTGCTCGTGTGTCATCACCATCACCATCTCCTCCACGAAGGTGGTTGGCACATGCGTGGCCCGGCTGGCTCGTTCACGATTCACCGTCCCGATGGAACCCTCCATTGGAGACGAGGTGGCGACACGCCTCAAACGCCGGCCAGCGAGTCGATGGCGTCGGAGATGTTTCCCGACGACTTCGTTGAGTCGGATGATTCGGGCCGATCGGGTGACTCGGTAAAATTGAACGGTGATCCTCGGCGATTCGCCGACGCTGACGCGGCCGGGGGCAGGCCGTGACGGTCGTCTGCCCGGTGGCTCGGCGACGAAACTGGTGGCGATCGGGCTGGCATCCGTCGTTAGGGTCGCGGGCCGTGACCTCCTTCGATGACTTCGTGCCGGCCCCGAACCAGGGTGATCACGCGGATCTGTACGAGATCGAGAACGCGGCGATCGACCGAGACGGGTTGGTGGTCGATCGGATGCGCCAGATCGCTCCGTGGGCGGGGCGGACGATCGTTGATCTTGGCTGTGGCACGGGCTTCTGGTTGCCGGTGTACGGAATGGAGGCCGGCTGGGTCATCGGGGTGGAGCCCGACGAGCGGCTGTTGGCGGCGGCTCGAGCGCGAGCGACGACCGGCTCGGGGAGATCAGCGTGCTGCACGGATCGGCTGAGCACATCCCGCGGCCGGATGCATCGGTCGATGTCGTGCACGCCCGGTTCGCGTACTTCTTTCCACCGGTCGGCGAGCGGGGCTTGGCCGAGGTCATGCGGGTGCTCCGACCGGGCGGCACCTTGATGGTGGTTGACAACGACCTGAGGCACGGGGAGTTCGCCGAACTGGTCTGCCGCTCGCCGTGGGCCGCGTCGCAAGGCCAAGCCGACTCCAAAGATGCGTGGTGGGCGGAGCGTGGGGCGAGTCGTCACGAGGTGATGAGCGGCTGGAGGTTCGACACTCGCGATGATCTGGATGCCGTGCTGCGGATGGAACTACCGGCCGAGATTGCCGACCCGTGGTTGGCCGCCGACGCTGAGCGTCGGCATCTCAGCCACGGCTACGTGCTGTTCTCCGTCATCCGGCCGATCGAGCAGCGGCAGGCCGTCTCGCGAGCGTACCCGGGTGCAATTACGCACGGTTGAACTCGTTCATCGCGGCGGCGACGCCGGATCGGATGATCATCTCGACGGCCTCGCATGAGCGCACGACGGCCGTGTCGAGGAGTTGGCGTTCGGTCTTCGAGATCTTCGAGAGCACATGGTTGGCCCCCTGATCCTTCGATGGAGGCTTGCCGACGCCGATGCGAATTCGCAGGTAATCCTGCGTTTTCATGTGCTGCGTGATCGACCGCAAGCCGTTGTGACCGGCTAGGCCGCCGCCCTCTTTCACACGTACTACGCCGGGGACGAGGTCAAGTTCATCGTGGACGATCAGCAACTGCGTCGGATCATCAATGCCGTAGCGGCGGACCAAGCGCACCACCGACTCACCCGACGCGTTCATGTATGTCGTCGGAAAGGCCAGCGCGACCCGTGCACCCGCCAACGTGACCTCGGCGACCAGCGCCCGTTCTTTACCTGCCCTGAGCACCTTCCCGCCGGCAGCGGCCAACGTCGCGACCACCTCGGCACCGACGTTGTGGCGCGTCCGTTCGTACTCGCGACCAGGATTGCCCAGCCCAATAACGAGGAGATCGGAAGGCGTGCCGCGTCGTTCAGCGGAGCGGGCGAACGGCATGGGGGTCAGTCTTCATGAACCGACGCTGCGGACCACCGGAATTTGAGTGACAAGCTGTCGCTCCTGGACGAACCGACGAGCGACCGGCAGTATCACTCGGCAGCGTCAGCCTCGTCGTCGTCGGCATTGGGCGTCAGGTCGGCGTGGGGCATCATCGTGGTGGCGACGGCCGTGTCGGGGTCGCCGGTGGCGATAACGCCAGCCGGGAGCACCAGATCGGCAACGCGCAACACATCGCCCGGCTGCATACCCGAGATGTCGATGACGATCTCGTTGGGCATGTTGCCCGGAGCGCACGTGACTTCGATGGTGTCCATCGACGGGTCAACGAGGCCGCCTGCAGCGACGACGGCCTTGGCCTCGCCGTCGAGGCGGACCGGCACGGCGATGGTGACGTCTTCCTTCAAGTTGACCTGGAAGAAGTCGATGTGGCTGACCGTACGACGGATCGGATGACGCTGGATCTGCTTGATGATCGCCGGGTACTTCTTGCCATCGACGCTCAAGGAGAGCAGCGTGTTCATACCCGCCGGGTTGTTGAGCGCCAGCCGCAGATCACGCCGAACGACCGACAGTGAAATCGGCGCCATGCCCTGCCCATAGATCACCCCGGGGATGAGGTCTTCCGTGCGCAGACGGCGTGAAGCAGGCGAGCCAGTGGCCCGACCGGTCTGGGCGGTGAGAGTGATCTGAGACATATCGCGGTCCTTCGGGGACGTCAAACAAACGGCGGTCAAGTGTATGGGCAGAGTGGGCCAAATCCAAAGACTTGGGCAAGGTGGCCGAGGGATGTGTCAGCGACGAGTCCGCCCACACGGCCGGCAGGCGTGTCAACCGACGAAGGACCCTCGGTGCGGAGCAGTCAGCTCAGGTTTTCGCCACCGAAGATTTCGCTGACGCTCGAGTCATCGAACACGGCAGAGAGGGCGGCGGCGATGATCGGAGCAACCGAGAGCACCTCGATCTTGTCGATCTGCTTCTCGGGGGGCAGCGGCAGCGTGTCGGTGAGCACCAGTCGGGTGATCGGGGCGTTTTTCAGTCGATCGACCGCAGGCCCCGACAACACACCGTGGGTGGCCATGGCCCACACCTCGGTTGCGCCCTTTTCGAGCAGTACCTCGGCGGCGGAGACGATCGTGCCACCGGTATCGATCATGTCGTCGGTGAGGATGCACAGGCGACCGCGAACGTCGCCGATCACGTCTTTCGCCTGCGCGATGTTGGTGGTGCCCTTCGGTCGACTCTTGTAGATGAAGGCCAGGTCAGCGCCCTTGTCGTGGAGATGCTGACGCATCCGCTCGGCGACCTTGATACGGCCGGCGTCGGGCGAAACAATCACCGGCTCATCGGCGTGCTCCCGAACGTAGGCCTCGAGGACGGGCATCGCCGTGAGGTGGTCGACCGGGCCGTCGAAGAATCCTTGGATCTGGCCGGAATGGAGGTCGATCGAGACCATCCGCTTGGCTCCCGCAGCCCGGAACATGTCAGCAACCAGGCGGGCAGTGATCGGCTCGCGGCCCTCGGCCTTGCGGTCTTGACGGGCGTAGCCGTAGAACGGGCAGACGGCGGTGATTCGCTTGGCTGAGGCGCGCTGAGCGGCATCGATCATGATCAACTGCTCCATGATCGAGTCGTTGATCGAGCGTCCATCGACCCCGAAGTGGGTCTGCATGATGAACACGTCAGTACCCCGCACGCTCTCGGCGAAACGGGGACGGATCTCGCCGTTGGCGAAATCAACCAGGTTCGGATTGCCGAGGTCGATGCCCAAATGGCCGGCGACCTCCGTGGCAAGCGCCGGGTGCGTTCGTCCCGAATACAGCGCTAATCGCTTCGTGGTCACCTTGTCCATGGTGCTGAGGCCCCTCCCGACGGATCACTCTCCGCTGGCAGTGTAGAAGGCTCCGGTCACCGAGCCCTCAGGCACATGAGAACCCGCAGCTAGATGGGCGAAAGGACCGACGATCGCGTCGGCGCCGATCTCGGCATCGGCGGCAACGGTGTTCTCGACGTGGGCCCCCGGACCCACCACGGTGTCGACCAAGCGGGGGTTCGGGCCGATTTCGGCCCCATCGCCAATGACGGTGAGGCCCTGCAGGATCGTGCCCGGGTACAGCGTGACGTCGCGGCCAAGCTGGACGGTCACATCGATGAACGTCTGGCGGGGATCAAGCATGGTCACCCCGTTGAGGAGCCAATGACGGTTCGTGCGGGCGCGTAGTTCGCGCTCGGCCATCGCCAATTGCCAACGGTCGTTGACTCCTTGAGTTTCGGCGGCATCATCGACGACGACGCTGCCGATGCGATGACCCATCGAGGCGAGCACGCCGACGACGTCGGTGAGGTAGTACTCCGACTGGGCGTTGTTGGTCGAGATGTGGCGCAGACCTGGGCCGAGCAGGTCGCGGCGGAACGCCATGATGCCGGTGTTGATCTCGGTGATTCCCAACTCTTCGGGCGAGGCGTCGCGTTGCTCGACGATGTGCACGACACGGCCATCTTTGGCCCGCACGATCCGCCCGTAGCCCGTGGGGTCGTCCATGCGGGCCGTGAGCAGCGTGGCGGCCTGTCCGCTCGACTCATGAATGGCGACGAGCTCGTCGATCGTCGAAGGGCGCAGGAGCGGCGTGTCACCCGGCAGCACAACCACCGTCGAGGTGTCGTCGAGGTCGTCGTCGGGGAAGCCCGTGAGTCCGATGATCACGGCGTGGCCCGTGCCCCGCTGCACTGTCTGCTCAACGAAGTTGACGTTGACCGACGCGGGCGATTGCTCTTGAATTTTCTTGGTGACCCGCTCGGCTCCGTGGCCGACGACGACCACTGTGCGGTCGATGTCGAGGTTGGTGAGCGCGTGGATCACATGCATGACCATCGGGCGGCCGCAGATCTGGTGGATCGGCTTAGGTCGATTGGAACGCATTCGCGTTCCTTCTCCAGCGGCGAGGACGATGGCGGAAACCGGCATGGCTCAGTTCTACAACGCCGGACGGTCGGAACGGCTGCGCCTGGCGACCCAAATATCTGGAGTGCCCGGCAGGGCTGGTTCGGGGGAGAGGGATCGAACCCCTATTCACAGAATCAAAATCTGTTGTCCTGCCGTTTGGACGACCCCCGAGTGGGTCGCCAACAGAATATCTGACGAACAACGTTCACGACGTTTCGCTTTCGCGGTCGATCGGCCGGTAGCGTCTCCCCCCGTTATGGGATCGTTGATCAAGAAGCGCCGTAAGCGCATGCGTAAGAAGAAGCACCGCAAGATGCTGAAGCGCACTCGCTTCCAACGACGCAACAAGTAGCTCGAGTTCACGATCCCGGCTGTCCCGCAAGGGCGAGCCGAGGAACGCTGCGACCGACCGCCCGTTACGACGGGCGGTCGGTGCGCGTCACGACGACAGTTGCGTCAGGAAGTGCGTCGATCAGTGTCGGCTGTGCGCCGTGGACGAACCACGTCGCTCCACTGCCGGCAAGTACCGGGCGATGCCCGGATGCTTCCGCGATCCTGTCGCGCCACTGGGCCAGCCGAGGTTCGACCGCCATCGCAGCTGGTTCCAGATCGTTGCCATTCGGGTCGTTTGGGTCGCCGTGCGGACCGCCGAGGGCATCCCACGCCCGGTAGACCTGCGGCGTCGAACACGACAGCGGCGCAATGATGAGGGTGAACCACTGCTCAGCCGGTGGGAGTGGCTCGATGAGCTCGCCGATACCGGTCACGCGGGCGCGGCCGCCCACCAAGCAGAAGGCGACGTCGGCCCCAATCGTCGATGCCCCGGCGATGTCGGTGTAGCCCGCCCAGCGCAACACGGCCGCGGCGTCGGCCGAACCCCCGCCCAGGCCGCCCCCATGAGGTATCTGCTTGTCGATCGTCACGGCCGCTTCACAGCCGGCAAGTCGCAGCGCGCGGCTGACCAGATTGTCGCCGCCCGTCGGGATGCCCCCTGCGAACGGTCCCGTGACGTGAATTCCGCTGCCGGGGGCGACGAGCACGGTGTCGTGGAGGTCAAGGGTGACCATCTCGGCGTCGATCAGGTGGAGTCCGTCGTCACGTACGCCCGTCATTCGCAGGCACAGGGTGAGCTTGGCCGGAGCGACGATCTGGGCCACTAGAAATTCCGTCGACATGCTGGCCGGCCGCGGGCGAAGGCTCAGCGAACGGATTGGCGAGTGGGAGCGTTCTTGCGCTCGGCGTGGCTAGCGAGCAAACCCCACGCGTAAATATCGAGTTCCTCGGCGCGTGACTCGGGTTGAACCCCGGCCCGGACGAACTCTTCCGGTGTCACCAGGCCGTCGAGCGCCCGTCGCAGCATTTTTCGCCGCTGAGCAAATCCGGTCTTGACCAGTGTAAACAGCCAATCGCGATCAATACTGACCGGCACGGCCGGCTTGGCTCGCCGGGTGATCGATACGAGCGCCGAATCGACATTGGGCTTGGGTACAAAGACGGTGGGAGGGACAAGCCCGGCGATGCGGGACTCTGCCCAGTAGGCAACCTTGACACTGACGGCGCCATACGCCTCGGTGCGTGCCGTAGCGACCAGGCGATCGCCTACTTCCTTTTGGACCATGACCAGCATGCGTGAGACCTGCGGAACCTCATCGAGGATGTCACAGATCAATGGGGTCGCGATGTTATAGGGGAGGTTGGCAACGACGACCCAGCTGTCGGCGCTGACGAGCTCGCTGGCCCAGTCGGTCTTGGTGACGTCGGCGTGGAACGTACGGACGTTGGTGAACTCGGCGACGACCTCGCGCAACGGGTTCATCATCCCTTCGTCAATCTCGTACGCCCGCACCTTGGCGCCGGTCTCGGCGAGTGCGGCGGTCAGCGAGCCCATTCCGGCCCCGATCTCCACGACGTGGTCACCGGGGCCGATCTCAGCCAATCGCGCAATTCGACGAACGGTGTTTGGGTCGACCACGAAGTTCTGCCCGTACATCCTCCGTGGGGCGACCCCGTGTCGTCGTAGGAGGTCGGCGGCTCGCGCGCGTGTCAGCGTCAAGGAGCGTTCCTACCAGGACAGTTCAACAGGGATCGGGGACTCTGCGAGGTCGGTAAGCAATACGAAAGCATCGGTATCGAGCACGATGACCAAGTCGAGGTCGATCGGTTTCGTGACGAGGTTATAGCACTCGATCTTGTAGCCGTTGTCGGTGTTGGTCACGACAATCCGAGCGTTGAACGGAGCGAGCGAGGTCTGGCACACATTGCGATCTTCGCTCGACCCGATAGCGAGACGTCGGTAGCCAGCCTTGCCGACGAGGAGCTGGCCCGTCGGAGCGGGCGCGACGTCGTATCGGAGCGGTTGGGGAGCCACGGTTTCGATCGAGCCTCCGAGAAAGGCTGGCTCGATGAGCTCCGGCGAGATTTCTTCGGGTGGCGTGCCGATGTCCAGCCCGCCGGTCGCCGAGATGGTCGCCAAGGTTCCCGTCGAGCCCGCCGCCTGGTCGTGCTTGGCTGACCAGAGGAATGGCAGAGCAGCAACCGTCAGTACGGTGGCGACTAGCACTCTTCGACGGTCACCCGCTTCCAGAAACACGCTTCTCGACTTTCTTCATTGACGCGTGCAGGCAGCCTGCCGCCCGCAGTTCTGCCACACGTTAGGCATCCGGCAGACCAAACGCAACGACCGTAGCCGCGGACGTCGTCATCGCCAGGTCAGCGGCAGATACATCGCGTAACCGGGCCACGGTTTCACCAACGTGGACGACCAGTGCGGGTTGGTTGCGCTTGCCACGAAACGGCACCGGGGCGAGATACGGGCTATCGGTCTCGACGAGCAGCCGATCGGCGGGGCACAGGCGCGCCGCAGCGTGCACATCGGTCGCTGATGGGAACGTGACGATGCCCGAGAATGACAGGTATGCCCCTCGCTCGATGCACGCCGCAGCCTCATCGGCACCCCCGGTGAAGCAGTGAAACACCGTTCGGCGGGGTACACCCTCGACATCAAGGATGGCAAATGTCTCGTCCCACGCCTCGCGGGTGTGGATCACGAGGGTCAAGTCGAGTTGGTGGGCCAGCTGGATTTGCTCGGCGAACGCAGCTCGCTGCGTCTCGCGGGGCGAGTGATCGTAGTGGTAGTCGAGGCCGCACTCGCCAACGCCAACGAGACCGGGGGTGCCGAGGAGAGGGCGAATTGAGTCGACGCCATTGACGGCGTCATGGGGATGCAGGCCGACGGTGGCAAAGACACCCTCGAATGTGGCTGCGTGTTCGATGGCGATGGTCGACGTTGCTGCGTCGCACCCGACCGTGATCATCTGGGTGATCCCGGCCGCGTGGGCGACGGCGACCGCCTCGGCCGCTCCACCCGGTAGCCGATCGTCGTAGAGATGGCAATGCGAATCGATCCAGGTCACCGCCGCTGGCACAATGGGGTCAGGCATGATCGCTGGAGCCCTTCCACAGGTTGATCTCAGCCTCAGTGGCAGATTGATCGATCGCGCTGAGTTCGTCGGCTGAGAGCGTCATGTTTTCCAATGCCGCGATGTTGTCGTGGAGCTGGCGCACGGAGCTGGCTCCGATGACCAACGACGTCATCCTCGGGTCACGCAGCGCCCAGACCAGGGCGAGTTGGGCGAGGGTCTGACCGCGCTGCGCCGCGATCTCGCCGAGGGCTTGTACCTGGGCCAGTCGGCTGGGTGTGATGTCATCGGCTGTGAGCGCGCCGCCCGTCGCCGCCCGGGAGTCGGCAGGTATACCCATGAGATAGCGGTCGGTCAGCAGTCCCTGGGCGAGGGGTGAAAAGGCGATGCAGCCGGCCCCAACGTCGTCGAGGGCATCGAGTAGGTGGTCGTCTTCCAGCCAGCGGTTGAGCATCGAGTACGACGGCTGATGGATGAGCAGCGGCACCTTCAGTTCAGTGAGCAGCCGTGCTGCCTCACGGGTGCGCGCTGAGGAGTACGACGAGATGCCGACGTAGAGCGCCTTACCCTGCTGCACGATCGATGCCAGCGCCCCCACGGTCTCCTCGACTGGAGTTTCGGGGTCGACTCGATGCGAGTAAAAGATGTAGACGTAGTCCAGCCCCATGAGGGCCAGAGACTGGTCGAGGGAGGCGATGAGGTACTTGCGGGACCCGAAGTTGCCATATGGGCCCGGCCACATGTCGTAGCCCGCTTTGGTCGAGATGACGAGTTCGTCGCGGTACCCGGCAAAATCGGTGGCGAGAATCCGACCGAAGTTGTCCTCGGCCGCCCCATACGGCGGCCCGTAATTGTTGGCCAGGTCGAAATGGGTGACACCCAGGTCGAATGCCCGTCGGCAGATATCACGCTGCGTCTCCCACGGCCGGTCACCGCCGAAGTTGTGCCACAGCCCGAGGGAGATCGCCGGGAGCAAGAGACCGCTACGCCCGCACCGCCGGTACTGCATCGAGTCGTAGCGGGCGGGATCGGCAACGTATGTCATGGCCGTTCAGGCTATGCGGCGGTGGTCGATCTGACGGTCAAGTTGGATGCCCCGCCCAGCGGATCGGGTATCTACTCGGAAATCCATTGGCTGAGTAGGTGATGGAAGTGACGGATCTTGGTCTCCTGATAGTTGGCCAGCGTCACGCCGGGCTTGCGCATCGACCGCAGGCCGATCTGCACCTTGGGCAGATTGAACGTGTCCTGGTTGAACACCCGCGCCAACATGCCGAGCTCGGGAGCGTCGGTCCAGTCGTCGTCGGGCCCGAGCCAATGGATCGGCACCGCCGGCGGCTTGGGCCCCGATGTGTCGTATGGCTCGAGAAACATGCACTCCATGATCGCCATCTCGTGCTCGTCGCGATACGGCCGAAACCGGTAGACGAGACGATTGAACGCCCCCCACGGATGGAAGTTCGGGAACACGGTGTAATAGATCGAATCGGCCATTTCGGCGTCGGACAACTGGTCGGCCGACGCCCCGAGTGCATCTTCGAGGCGGATGCGTCCACCTCGGCCGGTGACGCTGCGGGCGGTCATGCCATCGGTCAGGGTGATGAACGACGGCTCATCGAGTCGCCGGTCGCTCATTGCGTCGAAGATTTCCTGCTCGGACGGTTCATAGCCGATGTGGGGCGACGGGGTGCCGTTGGGGGTGATCGCCCGGGAGAAATTGCCCCACCAGTCATATTGCGAGTTGGCGTCGCCAATACCGGCCAGGAGCTGCGGATGGGTCGCCACGACATGGAAGGCCTCCATGAACGCCTCCTGCACGACCTTCCAGTTCGCCCGAAACACCCGGGCCACGTGGACGGCCTTGTAGCGGTCTTCCAGCGGCCACTTGGCGAAGTGCTCATCGAGTCCGGCAAGGAAGGCCTCGAGCGGCTCGCATTCGGAGTCCATGTTGACGAACACGAACCCTCCCCAGGTACCGACCTGCAGCTCGGGCAACGACCACTCCGACTTGTCGATGTGGGGAAAGTCCCATTCGCACGGGATCTGTTTGAGGCCGCCATCGAGGTTCCAGCAGAAGCCGTGGAACGGGCACCGCAACTCGGTCGCCGGGCCGTCGTGCTCCCGGAGCTGACGTCCGCGGTGCAGGCAGGCGTTGAAGTACGCCTGCACCGTGTTGGTGCCGCTACGAACCACGAGCACCGACGTGTCGCAAATGTCGTAGACGAGGGTGTCGCCCACGATAGGGATGTCTTCCAGGCGGCAGGCCATCTGCCAGACCCGCTTCCACAGCCGTTCCTTCTCTATGTCGTGAAATTCGCGCGAGGTATAGCGGGACACCGGAAGGTCGCGGTCGCCGAGGGACTCCCACCGTTCCATACGAAGCGCAGCGGCGACGTTCTCGCGTCGAGAATCGGTGTCGAGGAGTTGCTGATACGACATCCCGGACGATCGGGCTGTTTGGCCGGTCGCTGGTTCAGACGTCATGGTCATCTCAGATCCTCATTTGGAATCGGCGGCGAGCGCCGC
>JANNNL010000359.1:0-3182 GCA_031398525.1 Actinomycetes bacterium
GCCTGGTTCGGATCGCCGGGCACGGCTGGTACAAGCTGAAGAACGAGCGGCTGTTCCACAGTGTCAGTCTCGTGCGCGACGCCGTGCAACGAGTGAACGGCCACGATCCCGGGCTCCCGGTTTCTGAGCGAGTGCATGTATGAATCCGAATCAGCTCATCGTCCCCTCCGACTGGCTGCGCACGATCGTCGACGCCGAGCGGATCGCCGACGAGCTGCGCCGGGTCGACCCGGTACTCGCCGAGTCGCTCATCGCCTGCCGGATCCGACGGATGCGACTCGACGGGTCTGGTAACGCCTGTACCGGATCGCTGCTCCTCTCGATTCGCCGGGACGACGGCTCCGTCACCACGGCCACGCTCGACGCCAGCGTCCGCCCGCCGGGCGGCACCGAACCACTATCACCTCCCACTGCGGTGACCGGTGCCTTCGGCTCGCCGGGGTGGACATGTCATCTCGCCGAACTTGGGTTCACACTGACCCCGCCGGCCCCCGAGGAGGAACTTGCGGCCTACGACGACCTGGTCAGTGCCTCGGGAGCACCGGCGCTGCTGAACTCGGCACTGCTGGAGGGGACGCGGGCCGACGACGACGTCACGATCGAAACAGCCGAGCCGACGGTGATGCGCTACAAGCGGGGCAGTCGGGTCACGGTGCGCTACATCGTGACGTCGTCGGGGGCCGACGCGGCACGCTTCCCCGGGATGCTGATCGCCAAGACCCACCACGGAAGCAAGGGACGGATCGCTCACGAGGCGATGACAGCACTGTGGGAATCGCGGCTGCGTTCCAGCGGCACAGTGGCCATCGCCGAACCGCTCGGGTTCGACGCCATGCGCTCGGTGCTGCTGCAAGGCCCCCTCGCCGAAGCTGAGACGCTCAAGTCGCTCGCCGTCCAGAGCCTCGACGACCCCGAGCCGGGCCTGCGGGCACGCGTGCTGGAGCTCGTCCGCCGGGCCGGGGTGGCCGCGGCCGAACTCCACGACTGCGGCGTGACCGCGGTCGACCACGTCGGAATCGAGGATGAGCTCGCCGAGGTCGCCGGGCGCATCGAGCGGGTCCGCGCCTGGTCTCCCGAACCCGCACACTGGCTCGGCGCACTCCGCGACCGCGCGCTGACGCTCGCGCGTGCCACACCGGCGGAGCCGGCCGTACCGGCCCACCGCAGCCTGCGCCCAGCGCAATTCCTGGTGGCCGGCGACCAGTTCGGGTTGATCGATTTCGACGGCTTCTGCATGGCCGAGCCGGCGATCGACCTCGCGCTGTTCACCACCGTCCTGCGCTCGCTGGCCGTCCACGTGGGTGACGGAAGCAGTGCCGACGTGGCGAGGCAGACCAGCGGGGACATCGCCGCCCGACTGGCCGTAGCGGAGGAGATGTGCCTCGCCTTCATCGACGGTTACCGCTCGCTTGCCCCGATCGTCGACGATCGAGTATGCGCCTGGGAGTCGGCGTATCTGATGTCAATGCTGCTCGGATCGTGGACGAAACTGAAGCTCAATCGGGTGCCCGCTTGTCTCAGACTGATCGATCATCACGCCGTCCGGTATGGCCTGCCCGACACCAGCACGCTGACCGGATGATCCCGATGCACGCCGAGGTGATCAGCGGCGATCTGGGTCTGGCGGGACTCCGACGCCTGATCGATGGGCGAGGTACCCGCCACGCGCTGCACCGGCAGCTCTCGGACATGGCGCCGGCCCTGCCGGAGCGCCGTCGGCTGCACCGTCGTCGGGTCACCTGGAAGCCGGGTCGCAACGCTCGGGTGTCGTTCGACTTGACGCTGGCGGGTTCGATCGTGCCGATCCAGCTTCGATGGCTGCTCGACCGGACCGAGGCACCGCCGAGCGATGTCTGTCCGGCGGATCTCCCGGTCGGCCTGGCCCTCGGGCATGCCGCAGCCGGACTGTTTCGCCGGGGGGACGGCTCGGCCGGGGGTGGCCGAGTGCTGGTGTGGCCCGTCGATCCTGACCGGCCGCAGTTGGCCGAACTGGTCGAGTCCCGGATGGAGCCGTTGCTCGGCATCGTCGGCACGGGAAGCGCAGCGACCATCGAGGTCGTCCGCTACCGCCCAGGTCAACGTCATGTCCTGGCCGTGACCGGCTCAGCGGCGCGGGTCTTCGTCAAGATCGGGCGACCGTCCGAGGTGTCGGTGACGATGGCCCGGGCGGCCGCGGTCGAACGGGCGATGAGCCCGCTGGCGATGCAGTTCGCCCGGGCGGTGTGGGCATCGGAGAGTCTTGGCGCGGTCGCCTACGGAGCCCTGCCCGGCATACCGTTGCGCCGGCTCGTCAGTTCCAGGTCCTCCCGTTCGCTGCCGGCTCTTGCCGCAACCGGCTCGATGTTGGCTGGTGTCCACCGGGCAATGATCTCCGACCCGGCGGGACCGGGATCGGTACCTTCGGCGGACCGAACGGTCGCGGCCTTAACGGCGACTTCCGTCGACCTGCCCCGCCTCGAACCGGCCCGGGAGACCGCGGGGGTGCTACGGGCCGCGGACTACGTCGCGGTGCTCGCACCTGACGCCTATCGCATGGCAGAGAATCTCGCCAACCAGGCCCTCGACGTGTTGACGGAGGCCGCACCGTGCGAGACCACCCTGCTCCACCATGATCTCAAGTGCGACCATCTGTTGGTGCACCGAGGCGCACTCGGCGTCATCGACCTCGACGCGGTCGGGTGGGGGGACCCGGCGTCCGATGTGGCCCGGCTGCTGGCCGACCTCACGTGGTGGGCCCCCGCGCCGTGGCGTCAGGCGGTCAGGTCGTCGTTCGTGGACGGCTACGGACGCAATGATCCGGCGTTCGTTCGCCGGGTAGCGGCATGGGAGGTCCTGGCGACGATCAAACAGGCGGCGCGACGCATTCCGGTCCTTGATAACGGGCTCTCCGAAAGATTCACCGACGCCGTCGCCGCGGCCCGTTCGGCGATGGAGCGAGCAGCAGGTCGGCGATCCGCCGACTGGTGACGTCGCGGTTGAAGTCGGCGACGACCGTGGCCCGGGCGGCCGCGGCCATTCGCTGGCGCGCCGGTTCGTCGGTGAGCATGGTGCTCAGCGCCCGCGCCACAGGTGCCACCTGCTGGGGTGGACAGACGATCCCGTTCACGCCGTCGGTAACCAGTTCCGGAATCCCGGCGACCCGCGTCGTGACCACCGGTAGACCACAGGCCATCGCCTCGATG
>JANNNL010000452.1:0-7105 GCA_031398525.1 Actinomycetes bacterium
CAAGGAGATCGTCGAGATCGTCGGCGGCATAGAGATTCCGTTCGAGTTCGCCGTGCGTGACGAGAGTACGGGGCTGTACATCGCGGAACCCGAATGCCACACGTTCGGTGGCGAGGAAGCCTTGGCCTACGTGCGATCACGCCACTACCAATGGTTCGACCCGGCAAGTGAAACCTGGCAGACCGACGGCACCAGCGATGCCGGGCGGATCAGTCGACAACAGGATTTCGTCAAGCGGGTGCTGCTCAAGGCCCTCGCCAAGGCGGCCGACTCGCCCTCGGTTGCCAAGGAATTCGCTGACACCGCGCTCCGCCACGTCGTGACCGATGCCGATCTGACCGTCGGGCACGTGATGACCTGGAGCGCCGCCGTCGGCTCCGAGGCAATCACGGATGCGCGGAGTTTCCAGATCGAGACGACCGGTCGGACCGTCAACAACAACGCCGTGCTCGTGCCATCGCTCGATTCCGACTACATGCGGGGCGTACTCGATATTTTTCGCGGGCAGGAGCCTGCCGGTGTTCCCGTCGAGCCGAGGACGCCCGTCGAAGTGAACCCCGTGGAGATAGCGACGGCAGGGATAGCCGCAGCCACGACGACAAGGTGTGGCATCACCAACTCCTGAATCACCTGAACTGTGCTGCGGCTCGCTGCGCTCCGCGGGAGCGGCGCGCCTGGTGCGGTACCCAATGAGCCAGGGACGGGCCGTTCGGACCGATTCGTCAAGGTTCGGTGTTTTCACTCTTCGCGCTTGTGCCAACGCATTAACATCAACCGCTCAACACTCGGCGTCGTGACGGGCACGGCGTTCTGAACGGGAGGTCCCAGTTGATCGGTTTAAGTCGTCGCGTCGTTGCCGTTGTTCTCACAATCACATCACTGGGGGTCGCTGGCTTGTCGGCGACCGCCAGTCCGCAACCCGTGGCTCCTGTCCCGCCGGAAACCGTGGCGACGGCCGGAACGCCCGCCGGCGAAACCGAGCTACTGCCCGAGGTCGCCGGCGGACAACGCGCCGTCGACGGACTCGGCGGCAACTTCGCTGAGGCGGCGCGGCGCAATGAAATGACCGTCGGAGCGTTGCGCGCCCGATTGGCCAGCGACCGTCAGTTCCTGCTGGACCGGCGCGGCCACGCTCTCTACGTCGACTCCATGCTGCAGATGACCCCCCAGCAACAGGTCCAGGTCGCTGCCATCTCACCGGCGGCCGCCGCCCCGTTCGACTACTCCCAGACGTTCCTGCTCCACAGCCGGCCGGGGGCCAGTCGCGTCGCATACCTCGATTTCAACGGTCAGACGGTCGCCGGTACCGCGTGGAACGATGCGAATACCGGCTCGTCATTCACTGCATCGCCCTATGACACCGATGGGTCTCCCGCAACCTTCAGCACCGCCGAGATGGATGTCATCCAGTCCGTGTGGCAACGCGTTGCCGAGGACTACGCCCCGTTCGGGATCGATGTCACCACCGAGGAACCGCCCGCCGACGCGATCACCCGATCAAGTTCGAGCGATCTGAACTTCGGCACCCGCGCGGTGATCAGCAACACCTCGTCGATCTACTCCAGCTGTGGATGTGGTGGCATTGCCTACGTCGGCACCTATGACATCACCAGTTCACACGCCGTCTATCAGCCAGCGTGGGTCTTCACGCAAGGCGTTGGTACCGCGCCGAAAGGCATCGCCGAGGCCACTTCACACGAGATCGGCCACAATCTCGGGCTCAACCACGATGGAACCGCTGCGCTCGGGTACTTCAGCGGCCACGGCAACTGGGCCCCGATCATGGGCGTTGGCTACTACGTTCCGATCACCCAGTGGAGTTCCGGTGAATACTCTGGGGCGAACAACACCGAGAACGACTTCACCGTGATTGCGAGCAACGGAGGAACGGCTGCCACCGACGACGTCGGTGACTCGACCGCCGCAGCAGCACCCATCGGCGCGTCCCCGGCAACCATCGGCGGCGTGATCGGCACTCGCACCGATGTCGACATGTTCTCGCTGTCAACCGCCGCCGCCACGCTCAACGTGTCGCTCGTCGCGGCGCCCCCCAGCCCAAACCTTGACGCCCGGCTCGACCTGCTCAACTCGGCAGGAACGGTGATCGCCACCAGCGACCCGCTGACCGGTTCCACCGCCACCGAAGCGGCCGCAGGAATGGGCGCCAGCCTCAGCGCAACGGTCGCCGCCGGCACGTACTACGTCCGCATCGATGGGACAGGATTTGGGAACCCGGCAAGCGGCGGATACAGCGACTTCGGCAGCGTGGGCCGCTACAGCCTCGCCGTGACCGGGCATGTGCCGAACGGTGTGACAAATCAGCCTCCGACCGCCGTCGCCGCCGCCACTCCGGCCAGCGGGCCCGCGCCGTTGACCGTCGCCTTCTCCAGCGCCGGATCAGCCGACCCCGGCGGGTCGATCGCTGCGTATCTATGGACGTTCGGCGACGGCACGACGTCAACGAGTGCCAACCCCAGCCACGTCTACTCCACCGTCGGATCGTTCACCGCGTCGCTGCGAGTGACCGACAACCAGGGAGCGACCGCGACGGCCAGTCGCACGATCACCACCACGGCCACCGCCTCGAAGGCCATGCATGTGAAGTCGATCACCATGCGCTGGGTGCTTTCGAGCGGCAAGTACTACGCCTACGCCGACCTGTTGATCGTCGACGCGAACGGCAACCCCGTGTCGGGGGCGAAGGTCTTCGGCACCTTCACCGGGACCGCCACCAAGTCCACCTACGGCACGACCGGAACCGCCGGGACCAAGTCCCTCGTCTCATCGAGCACCACGGCCACCCGCGCCAACTTCACCCTGACCGTCACCAGCATCACCAAGAGCGGATGGAGCTACGACGCCGCGGCCAACGTCGTCACCTCGGCGTCGATCTCGCGTTGAATCACGGCACGCGCCCAGTGGTCCAGTCGCACGGTTGAGCGAATGGGCCACTGAACGCGGCCTTTCTCTGGTTCCGGAGTACTTATTCTGACTCTGGTTGGGGTGACCGCTCACGGCGCGGTTGCTGAACGAGCCACATGTTCGCGGCCCGGCAGGGTGCCGTCAACGGTGTTGAGCAGGAGCAGGGCGATCGTCTCGGTCATCGACTCCCGGTCGACGCCGCGACGCTCAAACTCGGGTTGGTACGACACCAAGCGCTCCATCATCGCTACGGCCGCCCCGGCTACCGCATATGAGTTCATCGCCATCGGAAGATGACCCGCGGCCTTGGCCACGTCGACTTTGGTCATCAGATCAGACATCATGCCGGCATAGCCTCGCTGTCGAACGGCCCGAAACCGACCGTCGTCCTCTTCGGCCCGCAGATCACGCAGCCGCAGAATCGCCCGATTGCGCTGCCGATAGGCCACGAACGCCTCGACCAACTTCCGCGCATGCACCAACCCGTCGTCACCCGACCAACTGGGAACAAGCAGCGCACGGATCGCATCGAGCTCATCGGTCGCCTCATCGGCCAGGGCGAGCAGCGCCTCTTCCACATCGGTGAAGTACTGGTAGAAGGTTGCCGGAGATGCATCGGTCTCGCGGGAGATCTCCACGACCCGCAACCCAAACGCGCCTCGTTCCTCGAGCAACCGGGCCGTCGCATCGAGCAAACGACGACGAGTCCGTTGGGCCCGTTCGCCGATCACCCGTCCGTCGGCGGCGACCACCTCCGTATCGGGCATCTACGACGCGCCGTACACCGCGGCCGGCGCCGGCCCGCCGGCAATCAAATCAGCGACGGCCGCACCGATCTCGTCAGGCTCCCAGCGAGCGTGCTTGTCGAGCGGAGCCCCATGCTGCCAGCCGTCGGCGATGCTCAGCTCACCACCGGCGATCTCGAACGCCCGGCCGCTGACCTCGCATGCGTGGCTCCCGAGCCACACCACGAGCGGCGAGATGTTCGCCGGGTCCATCGCGTCAAACGCGCCCTGCTCGGGCTTGGCCATCATCTCGGCGAACGCCTCCTCGGTCATCCTGCTGCGGGCGGACGGAGCGATGGTGTTGGCGAGGATGCCGTAGCGACCGAGTTCGGCAGCAGCGACGATCGTGAACCCGGCGATGCCTGCCTTGGCCGCCGAATAGTTGCCCTGTGAGATGCTGCCGAACAATCCCGCTCCCGACGAGGTGGTCACAATACGGGCCGCCCGCGGCGCACCGGCTTTGTGTTGATCGCGCCAATAGCCGATCGCGTGTCGTACCGGGCAGAACGTGCCGCGGAGATGTACCCGCATCACCGCATCCCATTCGTCGATCGTCATATTGACCAGCATCCGGTCGCGCACGATGCCCGCGTTGCACACGACGGTGTCAAGACCGCCGAAGGTATCGATCGCCTGGGCGACCAGCCGTCCCGCCCCATCCCAGTCGCTCACATCATCACCGTTGACCACCGCCTCGCCACCGGCGGCAACGATTTCGGCGACCACTTCCTGGGCCGGGGTGAGATCGATACCCTCGCCCCCGAGCGACGCTCCCAGATCGTTGACGACGACCTTCGCCCCCGCCTCAGCGAACGCCAACGCGTGGGCCCGGCCGATGCCGCGCCCTGCGCCGGTCACGATGACCACCCGATCGTCACAGATTCCCATGGTGTCTACTTTCGCTGATCAGGCCGCTGGAGCAACGCGGCGATGCGGAGGGCGTGTTCGTCGCCCCAACCGAAGCGAGCGTCGAGCACGCACGCTCGTTTCCAGTATCGCTGGGCATCCCGCCGCAACCCGGCGTCAGCTACCGCAGATCCATACCGGCCGGAGCCTAGGCGACACCTGACGGTCCGTCAGATTGCTGTCCGGGTTCCGACCGGTGTGAGCTAATCAGACCGGGGCAACGACCGGGCTGGGGTCGACGACCTGGCCGATTGAGCCGGTGACAACGGCCGGGCGGCCATCGACGGCCGATGAGTACGACACTTGGGTCAACGTCGGCCCATCGAGTCGCACCTGCACCGCCGCCATCGTTGCCGGATCACCAGAGATACCCAGCGCGACGGCCGGCACATTGACAGTCATCGCCGCGACCGTCCCGTCGTAGGAGTCGACGACGACCGAGGTCGGCGTCCGCAGCGCGGCCAAGGGGTCGGCCGAGGTCGGCGCATCGGCCAACTCCGCCCACTCGCCGTTCTCCGGCAACACCCAACTCCCGGTCGTGGTGATCACATACGACAGCGCCCCGGCCGGGCCCGTGAGGGTCAGCCGAGTGCCATCGGCGAGGTGATCGCCCTCGGCCGTGACGACCACCGCGCCGTCGACGGTGACCGTGGTCGAGAAGTGGTAGCCAAATGCCATCACGTCGAGGGCACCGGTGAGGGCCGCCGCTCCGTCAATGGTCTGCACCGGCGCCGCAGTCTCGGCCGGCGCCGGAGCCGGGACCGGAGTCACGGCCACCGGTAGCTCCGCCGCAACGACGACCGCTGGA
Source organism: Actinomycetes bacterium (assembly GCA_031398525.1). Taxonomy (GTDB): domain Bacteria; phylum Actinomycetota; class Acidimicrobiia; order Acidimicrobiales; family Ilumatobacteraceae; genus JANMJD01. The sequence goes on from JANNNL010000452.1 coordinate 5,422, forward strand.
GCGGTGCTGTCCGCAACGGGTTCCGGGATCCGGACACTCTTGGACGCTGCGACCTCGCCATCGGCAGAGCCACAGCCGGCAACGCCGATGGCCAAACACACTGCGATGCACAGCCGGCTGACTCCCAACCCTCGTTTAGTCATCGTCGTTCCCGCCGTTTCCACCGCCGTCGCCGCGACCGCCACGGCCGTCCTCGTCACCCTTCGACTTGTCGTCATCATTGGACTTGTCGTCATCCTTCGACTTCTCCGAGCGATCACGCTGTTCCTCGTCGGTCCGGCTGTCGCCGCGACCGTCGTCATCCGACTCGTCATCGGGGGTTGTCGACACCGGAGTGTTGACCGTCGGGTCAGGGGATTCGCAGCGGAACTTCTCGTCGACCGACACCTTGATCTGGCCGTCGTCCGAACGAACCCGAATGCGGACGCGCTCATCCTGCGAGAAGCGCACATCGGCCTTGGTGCGCCCGTCGAGACGGTTGCTCTCGGCCGGCGGGTTCGCCACGACATCGGAGATCGAGCCGTCCTCACCCACGACATAGGTGATCAAGGCGCCCGAACCGTCGCACAGGGTGCCCGTCCAGGAATGACTTCCAGCCGCCTCGGCCGCAGCAACCGCAACTCCCTTCAACTTCGAAAGTGAGACCCGGATACTTGCGCCGCCGTCGCCATCGTCGCCATCGTCGTCATCGTCGTCATCGTCGTCAACTGAGACTCGCACCGAGAGCACCCGAGACTGCCCGCCGTTGACGAACCGAATCGCCAGGCGAACACCTTCGTCGGTTTGTTCCACGGAGCCGATCTCGGCCGTCGGGTCCGATACGCTGATGCCGGTGATGTCCGGCGTTCCGTCGGCGGTCTTGACGACCGAGAACCCGACCGTGGTGATCGTGCCCGTGCCGAACACGTCGCCCGACCAGCCACCGGCTCCTCCACCGGCCACCAGATCGTCGAGTGATACCGCCGTCGCTTCGATCCGTTGCCCGCCGTTGCGAGCCTTCACCTCGACGGTCGCGGTGCCATCGGCGTTGACGAAGACCACTTCGTTCGGCCGCACTTCGGTGGCGGTGTAGCCATCGGCTGGGTTCACGGCGACACTGGCGAGGACTCCGCCCGGGCCAGACGTGATGTCGATCGTCAGCTGCGCTCCGAACAACGGGAGCGACGTCGTCGTTGACAACGGCACCGGAGCCGGAACCGGAGCTGCCAAGGTCGTGTCAGGTACTGAAGTCGGGGGCACCGAGCTGTCGGGTGGCGGCGTCGTTGCCGAAGCCAGGGCACCGCCGCCGATCAAAGTGCCTACCGCCAGCAGGCTGATCAGGGTAGATGGAACGAAACGGTTCATCAATCCTCCTTAGGGAGAGTCCGCGCCCGCCTCGCGAACCACGAGGCGACACGGATGACACGATTCGTGACGACTGATGGTTTGGTAGCCACCTCAAGAGAGAATCAAGCCCCGATTGCCGCCCAACCCAAGAGATCGACTTGACCTCGATGGCCGCTGACGATCACCGACCGGCCGACACTGTCACCAGGAGAAAGGCCAGAACGTGGGCCTGTTCCCGCCACGAGTCATATCGTCCCGACGGACCGCCGTGGCCGGCCCCCATCTCGGTCCGCAGCACTAGCGGATGGTTGATCGTCGCCTGAGCGCGAAGCTTGGCAACCCACTTGGCCGGCTCGTG
>JANNNL010000470.1:0-1210 GCA_031398525.1 Actinomycetes bacterium
TGCCGACCGACCGAGCGCCAGCGAATCGGGTGGCGATGGGGTCCGGGGGCGCAGCCCCCGAGAAGAACAGAGCGAAGCGAGTGCCGACCGACCGAGCGCCAGCGAATCGGGTGGCGATGGGGTCCGGGGGCGCAGCCCTCGTGCAGGAATGAACGCACGGCCGTTGCGCATCGGATTGTTGATGGTCGGCCACGTCGATCCGCAGAGTCAGTTCATCGCCGGGGACTATCCCGAGTTGTTCGGGGCGATCCTTGCACCGTTGGGCATCGAACTGGTTCCCTACGATCTCGATGCCGGCCATTTCCCTGACGACCTGGGGGAATGCGACGGCTGGGTCTGCTCACCGAGCCGACTGTCGAGCTACGACCCGGTCGACTGGCTGGCCGACGCCGAGGAGTTGCTGCGGCGGATCATCGCCACCGAGACGCCGTATGTCGGCATCTGTTTCGGGCATCAACTCCTCGCCCAAGCCCTGGGCGGCCGGGTTGAGAAGTCGCCGTACGGGTGGGGCGTCGGGGTGCGTGACTTTGAGGTGGTTGCCCGCAAGCCGTGGATGACCACCCCGCGCACGGAGTTCGCGATCATCGGCAGCCACCAGGACCAGGTCGTCGCGATGCCCGACGGCGCCGAGTTGTTGTTCCGCTCCGACTACTGCCCCTACGGCGGATTCGCCATTGGGGAGCGGGCGTGGACCATCCAGGTCCACCCCGAGTTCACCCCCGAACTCGCCGACCATCTGCTCGCTGGTCGCATCGAGTTGATTGGCGCGTCGCGCGTCGCCGAGGCGAGAGGCACCCTGACCCGTCCGCTCGACCGCCATGAACTGGCCGGGTGGATCGCTTCGTTCTTCACGTCAACGACCCGTCGGGCCGGCTGAGAGGTTTCCGAATGGAACAGTTACCCACCCAGGCCGATGTCGTCGTCATCGGCGGCGGAATCGTCGGCGCGTCGATCGCCTACCACCTCTGCCGCGACGGCGTCGGCGAGGTCGTGTTGCTTGAACGCAACGAGTTGACGTCGGGGACCACCTGGCACGCCGCCGGGCTCGTCGCCCAACTCCGCGCCAGCGAGAGCCTGACCCGCCTCGCCCGCTACAGCCTGGAGCTCTATCAGGGGCTCGAGGCCGAGACCGGACAGTCCACCGGCTTCCACCAGCCCGGGGCGATCTCGGTGGCAACGACAGCCGGCCGGTTCGAGGAGCTGCGCCGCA
>JANNNL010000532.1:0-11604 GCA_031398525.1 Actinomycetes bacterium
GCGGCGCGGGCCGCGGCATTGTGAACGGCTTCAGGGAGCACCCACGGCCCGGCCACTGGGCGCAGATCGCCAGTCCACAACAGCTCGGCGACCTGCTCGAACGTGCAGAATTCCGCCAGTTCAACGACGTCGTGCCCGCGAAAGCGGAGCGTTCCCTCACCGATCTCGGTAATCGCCGTCTCGATCTTCAACGGCACAACCGAGGCTCCTGACGAGTCGGCGCGACGGTGGAGGGCGGCGAGGGCGTCAACCTCGTCGACGTCGAACAACGAACTGCGCCCGTCGAGGCCGCGAATCCGGCTGACACGACCCCGACTCACATAGGCATACAACGTCGCGGGCTGCACGCCCAGCCGACGAGCCGCCTGCGCGGCAGAGATCAGCGTCGTCATACAACGTCTCCTTGATCAAGCAGTAGCAAACTGCATGGACACAATCAACATTGACTGAATCAATATTGATTACGGTACACGCCGCGTCGACAATGCGCTCATGGCTGTATTGATCGAAGTACCCCGAGGGCTGACCGGCGTCGTCGCCGCATCTACCAGCATCGGCGATGTCGATGGTGAGGCGGGATACTTCCACTACCGGCAGTACGACGCCACCGAACTTGCCCGCACCTGCACGTTGGAACAGGTTTGGCATCTCGTCACCCGAGGCACCCTCCCCGACCCAGTGACGTTGGCGGAGTTCCGCGAGCAGATCGGTCGGGGACGCGCACTTCCCGCTGCGGTCAGCTCGGCCCTTCCGACCTTGGCGGCCAGCGGAGCACCTCCGATCGACGTCTTGCGCGCCGCCCTCTCGCTGGCCGGACCAGCGGTCGGCGCGCGCCCGACGATCGAGGGCACGGTCGCCGAGCACGAAGACATCGGCTTACGGCTGGCGGCAATGGCGCCGACGATCGTCGCCGCCACCGCTCGCCTGCGAGCTGGGCTGGTACCACTGGCTCCCGATGCGTCACTTGGGCACGCGGCCGACTACTTAAGAATGGTGACCGGCTCCGTTCCCGCGCCGGAGCACGCCCGGGCCGTCGAGCAGTACCTGATCCTCACCGTTGACCACGGCTTCAATGCCTCGACCTTTACCGCCCGGGTGATCACGTCGACCGGCGCCGACGTCGGCGCGGCGATGGCGGGGGCGCTCGGAGCATTGTCGGGGCCGCTTCACGGTGGGGCTCCTAGTCGAGCACTCGACGCCCTCGATGCCATCACGGTCGTCGGCGACCCGCAGCGGTGGGCCGAAGGAGAGCTGGCCGCCGGGCGGCGGCTGATGGGGTTTGGTCATGCCGTCTACCGGACTCCCGATCCCCGGTCGGGGCTGTTGCGCGACATCGCCGCGGGCCTCGGCGGGCCAACCGCCGAGTCGATTCTCGCTGCGGAACCGGTGATCGTCGATGTCCTACGCCACCACTACCCGAACCGGGTGTTGGAGGCGAACGTCGAGTTGTACGCCGGCGTCGTGATGGAACGGTGCGGTCTGGCCCGAGACCTGTTCACCCCCACGTTCGCGGTCAGCCGGATGGTCGGTTGGTCGGCCCACATCGCCGAGCAGATCATCGACGGCAAGCTCATCCGCCCGAGCGCCCTCTACATCGGCCCCGCCCCCGACCGCTCAATTCTGGCCGGTTGACGAGCCCGAACGCGCCTACGCTGACGGGGTGACTTCGACTAACAATCCGTATCGCCTGGCGCGCTCCGTCGTCCCCCGACACTACGAACTTGAGTTACAGCCCGACTTAGGTGCGGCGCGATTCGAGGGCGCGGTGACGATTTCCATCGAGATCGCCGAGGCGGTACCAGAACTCGCTCTGAACAGCCGCGAGCTCGACATCGCCTCGGTCACTCTGACGCAAAGCGGAAGCACCATCGACCACACTCACCGTCTCGACGACGAGACCGAGCGGTTGGTCATCTCGCTCACCGATGCGCTACAGCCGGGAAAAGCCCAGCTCACCATCAATTTTTCGGGCGTCCTCAACGACAAGCTGCGCGGCTTCTACCGCTCGACCTACAAGGACGCCGACGGCAACGAGCACGTCATCGCCGCCAGCCAGATGCAACCGACCGACTGCCGCAGCGCCTTCCCGTGCTGGGATGAGCCCGATTTCAAAGCGACCTTCGGGGTCACCCTCGTCGTCGCCGATGGCCTGACGGCGATCTCCAACAGCCAAGAGATCGGCAGGACTCCTCGAACCGACGGTCGTATCGCCGTGCAGTTTGCCGACTCGATGGTGATGTCGACGTACCTGATCGCCTTCATCGTTGGCGAGCTGGAAGCCACCAACCCGGTTGACGTCAACGGCACTCCCGTGCGTGTGGTCCACGTGCCCGGCAAAGGCCACCTCACCCAGTTCGGCCTCGACTGCGGAGTCTTCTCGCTCGACTGGTTCGAGAAGTACTACGACATTCCCTATCCGGGCACCAAGGTCGACCTCCTCGCCCTGCCCGACTTCGCCGCCGGCGCGATGGAGAACGTCGGCTGCGTGACGTTCCGTGAGAACCTGCTGCTCGTCGACCCCGCGACCAGCACCCAGACCGAGCAGGAAACCGTCGCCGACGTCGTCTGCCACGAACTCGCACACATGTGGTTCGGTGACCTGGTCACAATGCGCTGGTGGAACGGCATCTGGCTCAACGAGGCCTTTGCCACGTTCATGGAGATCGCCGCCTGTGAGGCGTGGCGGCCCGATTGGCGCCGCTGGACGACGTTCTCGCTGGAACGCACCGTGGCGTTCGACACCGACTCGCTCGAATCGACCCGCTCGGTGGAGTTCGAGGTCAACTCCCCCGACGATTCCGAAGGCATGTTCGACGTGCTCACCTACCAAAAGGGTGGCGCGCTGCTGCGGATGTTGGAGCAGTACCTTGGCGTCGAGGAGTTCCGCGACGGTATACGCCACTATTTGCGCACCCACTCGTATGGGAACACCGAAACCGGCGATCTGTGGGACGCCATCGAGCATGTCACCGGCCAGCCCGCCCGCCGGTTGATGGATTCGTGGATCTGGCAGCCCGGCTACCCGTTGATCTCGGCGTCCGTCGATGGCAACGAGATTGTGTTGCGCCAGCAGCGATTCGGGTTCAGCGACACCACCACGTCCGATCCTCAAACCTGGGTGGTGCCGATCCACGTCCGCCAGGTCGCCGGGGGCAGCGCAGCGACCAGCGACGACACCGGAGTCGTCGCCGCCATTCAGGAACGCAAGGTCCTGATGGAGGGTGACGAAGCCCGTGTCCCGCTCATTGGCCACGACGCCGTGGTGGTCGTCAATGCCGGGGGCCACGGGTTCGTACGGGTCAACTACGACGATTCGCTGCGGGCTCGCCTGGGCACCGCCGCACTGTCGGGGCTCTCGACGATCGAGCGGTACGCGCTGGTCGACGATGCTTGGGCGTCGGTCGTCGCCGGCCGTTTGGATGCCCAAGGGTTTCTCACCCTTGCCGAGGGGTTCACCAACGAACGCGAGCTGCAGGTCTGGCAGGCGCTGGCCATGGGGTTGCGGGGTTGCACCCGGCTCGTTGATGGACGCGCTCTCGACGACCTGCGGGGCCGGGTGCGCGACCTGGCCAAACCCGCGCTCGATCGTCTGGGTTGGGAACCACAGCCGCACGAGGGCGACCTCGCCGGCAAGCTGCGCGGCGTGCTGGTCGGTGTGGTCGCCGTGACCGGTGGTGACCATGCCACCCAGAACATGGCCCGCGCCCTGTTCGACCTGGCTGTGGCGGGCGGCGAGATCGACCCCGAGCTGGTGTCGGCGACAACCTCCGTCGTCGCCTCGACGGGCGACGTCACCGACTACGAGCGTTTCCTTGACGGCTTCCACAAGGCCGCAACTCCCCAGGAACAGCTCCGCAATCTCTATGCCTTGGCCGAGTTCGACGACGCGGCGTTGATTCAGCGGACCTGCGAGTTCGCCATGTCCGGCGAGGTTCGCACCCAGAACGCACCGTTCCTGCTCAACCGATGCATCGCCAACCGCAATCACGGGGCCGCCGCGTGGAGCTTTGTGCGCAAACACTGGCAGCAAGCCAACGACACGTTCCCCATCGCCCTGATCGCCCGGATGATCGACCCGGTGAAGCTGCTCAACCTGCCTGAACAGGAGGCCGATGTGCAGGCCTTCTTCGGGGAGCACGCCATCCCCCAGGCGGCCAAGACGCTCGACCAGATCTTGGAGCGTCAGCGGGTCAACGTCGCGCTGCGCACCCGCGAGAACGAACGGTTCGCCGCGGCGCTGAGTAGCCGGTGAGGGCCGGGAACTCGATCACGGTCGAGACGTTCGCGTTGGCTGCCGACCGAGCGCAGCTGATCATTCGTGGCGCGTTCGACTCGATCGGACTGCGCCATGCCGACGGCACGCAGGTCGAACCAGCGGTCGCCACCCGGGTGGATCTGCCGGTTCGAAGCCGGCTCGGGAAGGTCGCGTCGCCCAACGGTGACCATCTGGCCGCCGTTGAGTTCGCTGGGCTTCGCGAGTTCACCTCGTACTCAGTCGTGGTCAACGGGACCCAGCACACCTCGATCACCACCTTGAACCGCCCGGCCGGACGTCTCATCGCCACGGTGGCCACCATCTCGGATCTTCACGTTGGTCAGCGGCGCAACGGACGGCTCCCCCGAGTGCATGTTCTCGCCGAGACCGGTCCGGTCGACCACCACGCCGGTCATTCAATGGCTTGCCTGCGAGCCGCGGTCACCGAGATCAATGAGTGGAACCCCGACTTGGTACTGGTCAAAGGTGATATTGCTCATACCAACATCGCCGAGGAGTACGACCTGGCCTTCGGAGCACTCGGGCAGTTGACGGTGCCCCTGCTCGCTACGGCGGGGAATCACGACGGCGGCGACTATCAGGGAGCAAACTTCACGGCCGAAGCCGACCGGCTCGGACACACCACCCCCCAGGTGCACATTCATGACCTAGGATCGTGGCGGATCGTCGTCGCCGACACAGTGATCGCCGGTAAGCGCCACGGCACGCTGACGAATACCGGTGAAGCAATTCTGCAGGCTTGCCGCGAGTGGCATGGACCTTGTCTCGTCGCCCTCCATCACCAGTTGATGCGCCGCCCTATTCCGCACTACGTCCCTACCGGTATCCCGTCCGCGGAAGCCGAGCCGTTCCTGCGTCGACTCCTCGCCGTCAACCCCCGGGTACTGGTTACCTCGGGCCACACCCATCGGCATCGGGCGCGCCACCACGGCTCGGTCGTCGTGACCGAGGTCGGTTCGACAAAGGACTACCCCGGGACGTGGGCGGGTTACGAGTTGTACGAGGGCGGCGTGATCCAAACCGTCCGACGCATCGCCGACCCTGAGGCGCTGATGTGGAACGAGCGAACCCGCCAATCGGCTCTGGGAATCTGGGGCTGGTGGGCCCCGGGTACGCTCGCGGATCGCTGCTTCACTCACAGCTGGTGACGCGACGGGCCCTCGTCTGGTGGCCGAGACGCTCCATCGGCCAGAATGGGAGCACGATTTCCTCGCCTCGGCGAGCCCCCTCGACTTGCGAACATTCAAGGAGCCTTCCATGCAGCTCAAGCCCGGCGCCCGCCTTCAGAGTGTCACCTGCGATACGAGTGTGATCGTCGTGCGGGCACCCGCTGGCGACGTTGATGTCCGCTGCGGCGGTCACCCGATGGTCGGGGCCGGCACCGCGGCCGAACGGGTCGACGCGGTCGGCGATCAGGGCGCCGGCACGTTGATGGGAAAGCGCTACGGCGGCGACGAACTCGGCATGGAGCTGCTGTGCACCAAGGCCGGACCGGGCCAGTTGACCATCGGCGACGAGCCGATCCCGCTCAAGGAAGCCAAGCCGCTCCCGTCCTCGGACTAACAAACGTTGGAGCGGGGTCGCCCTCAACGCCCTTGACGCAGATGCCGCCGCCGAGCACGCGGTCGTCGGTGGCGTCGTAGAGCACGATGCTCTGGCCTGCCGCAATCATCCGTTGCGGCTCGTTCCAACGAAGATTGCCCGCGTTGTCGAGCACGCCAGCCCGCGGGTCGCCGTGGGCCGAACATTGGGCAAGCACCGACCCGGTGACCGGCTCGTCGCACCAGCTCATGCCATGGATCTGCAGGCCAGACTCGAGCAGGTCACCTTCCGAGCCAACCACGACCGTCGACGTTGCCACATCGATGTCGAGGACGTAACGGCGCTTAGGCGCGCCCGACAGGGCCAGGCCTCGACGCTGTCCGGGCGTCACCAGCTCAATCGCCTCAACGGTACCCAACTCCGCGCCTTCGCGGTCGATGACACGGCCAGTGCGGAACGGAATCCGTGAGCCGAGGAACGTCTCGCGCCCTCCGGTTGAGGTGATGAAGCAGACGTCCTGGCTGTCGGGCTTGGCCGCGGTTCGCAGCCCCATTTCGGCGGCCCGCACCCGCACCTCGGCCTTGGTCATCTCTCCGACGGGAAACAGCGTGCGAGACAGCGCATTCTGGCCGAGCATGTGGACGACATAGCTCTGGTCCTTCGCCCGATCAACCCCCCGACGAAGCTCCCAACGGCCATCGGTGTGAACAACACGGGCGTGGTGGCCAGTGGCGACCGCATCGAATCCGAGCACGTCGGCGCGCTCCAGTAGCCGGTCGAACTTCAAGTGACGATTACATTCGATACACGGGTTGGGCGTCACGCCGACGGTATGCGCCTGCACGTACGGCTCGACGACGTGGGTGTTGAACTCCTCGGTGAAGTTGAACACCAGATGGTCGACGTCCAACTGCTGGGCGACGCGGCGGGCGTCGTCGACGTCGGCCACCGAACAGCACCCGGTGTCGCTCTCGCCACCCCACAGCCGCATCGTGACCCCGACGACCTCGTGCCCCGCATCACGCAACAACGCGGCGGCAACCGACGAATCGACCCCACCGCTCATCCCCAACAGCACCTTCATGACGCCATCGCTCCCTGGCGGCCGGCCCGCAGCCGATCGACCATCGAGGGGATTGCCGTGAGCGCGTGGTCAATGTCGGCATCGGTCGTCGTGGTACCCAGCGAGAACCGAACGGCCCCCCGGGCCCACGCCCTCGGCACGCCCATGGCCGCCAGCACGTGCGACGGTTCCATCGCCCCACTCGCACATGCCGACGCCGCGCTGGCGCAAATGCCCTGCTCATCGAGCATGAACAACAGCTCCTCGTTCTCGCAACCTTCGAAGCACAGATGCGCCGACCCGGCAATCTTGTGCTCCCGGTCGACGGTCTCACGGACCCCTCGCAACTGCGCCTGGAGCCCGTCCACGAACCGGTCCCGAAGCGCGGCGATCCTCGTGATCGCGGATGCCCGCTCCGCGTGGGTGAGTGCCAACGCGGTCGCCGTCGCGACGATGCCGGCGACGTTGTGGGTGCCGCTGCGCCGGTCGCGCTCCTGGCCCCCGCCCTGCAGGAGCGGCTCGATGTAGACGCCGGGGCGCATCCACAGCACGCCAACCCCTTTTGGCCCGCCGAACTTGTGGGCCGACAACGCCATCAAGTCGACCAGCGGGGTGATCGTCGCCAGGTCGAGCCAGCAGGCGGCCTGCACCGCATCGGTGTGCAGCACTGCGTTCGGGGCCAGCCGTCGTACCAGGGCGCTGACCTCGGCCATTGGCTGGATGGTGCCGATCTCGTTGTTCACCGCCATCACCGAGACGACGCTGACCTGACCGCCACCACCCGAGTCGCCGTCCGTGTCTGCTCCCGGGGCTTCGAGGGCCTGGGCCAGCGAGTCGAGGTCGACCCGGCCGACCGCGTCGACCCCGACGACCCGACCACCGGTGTGCTCAACGACGTGAAGCACCGCGTGATGCTCGTTGGCCGGACACACGGCGAACCCGCCCGAACGGCGCAAGGTGCCGTAGATCGCCGAGTTGTCGGCTTCGGTGCCGCATCCGGTGAACACGATCTCGCCAGCCTTGGCCCCGATGCAGTCAGCCACCACATCACGAGCCTCGTCGAGCGCCCGGCGGGCGTCGCGCGAGGCCCGATGCGAACCGGAGGGATTCGCAAAGCGCTCCGACAGGAACGGGAGCATCGCCTCGACCGCTTCGGGCCGCATGGGCGTCGTCGCCGCATGATCGAGGTAGGTGAAGCGGGGCTCGGCCATACATTGGAGGCTACCGGGGTCGCCACTCGCGCCCGGCCGGGAAATCGTGCTGTACTGCCACGATGCACGGATACGACCCGGCAACCTACGGTGACCGCTTCGCCGACATCTACGACGATTGGTATCCCGACCCCGAGGGCACCGACGCGGCGGTCGCCGAGATCCAACGGTGGACCCAGCCCGGCGATGCAATCCTCGAACTCGGCGTCGGCACCGGGCGGCTGGCCATTCCCCTGGCGGCCGCCGACCGCCGGGTCTCGGGCATCGACGCGAGCGCCGCGATGATCGATCGGCTTGCCGCCAAGCCCGGTGGCGACCAGGTGAACGCAACGGTAGGCGATATGGGTAGCGACCTACCGCCTGGACCCTTCCATCTCGTCTTCGTCGCCCTCAACACGTTCTTCGGTCTGCCCACGGCCGAGGCCCAATCAGCGTGCTTCCATGCCGTTGCGGCTCGACTGCACTCGGGCGGCCGGTTTGTGATCGAGGCATTCGTGCCGGCGACGGAGGCGATGTCCGATGCGCCCTCGACGGGGGCCGCCGACCGGGTGGAGGTTCGTTCGATGACAATCGACGCCGTGGTGCTTTCGATCAGCCGCTTCGTCGCCGTCGATCAACGCGCCGAAGGGCATCACATCGAACTCCGTCACGGCATGCCGGTCATCCTGCGACCATGGTCGGTGCGGTACTCCACCCCCGAACAGCTCGACACCATGGCCGCTGCGGCCGGCTTCACCCTGGAATCTCGTTCCGGGTCATGGATCGGTGAGCCGTTTTCGGACGCCAGCACCCATCACCTCAGCGTCTATCGGCGCGCGTAGCCGAATGTTTCGCCGACGATCCGATCGGACCATCCAGAATGCCCGCGAAACGTCACCGCGTCTCCTATCCTGAGTAAACGAATGAGCCAGCTTCGACTCAACCCCCTGAGTGGCAAATGGGTCACCATCGTGTCATCACGCGCCGAGCGTCCGACCGATTTTGCCCCTCGCACGTCCCGAGTTGACGCCGATCCCGATCGCCCCTGCCCGTTCTGTCCCGGCAACGAAGAGGCGACACCTCCTGCGCTGGAGACCGTCGATGACCACGGTGGCTGGCGGGTCCGTATTGTTCCCAACCTGTTTCCCGCGTTCGAGGGCGATGACTGCCTCGCAGTCCGCAACCTCGGGCCGGTCCATGTGCAAGCCGAGGCGAGCGGCATCCACGAGGTCTTCGTGTTCTCACCCGAACACTCGGCCAGCTTCCGCACCATGGGTGACACCGATGTGGCAGCAATCATGTCGGCCCTGCGGCGCCGGTTCATCGAGCACGCCGGCACGCCCAACGTGCGGTACACCCAGGCGATCGTCAACCAAGGCCGCGAGGCCGGGGCCTCGCTCTCACACCCTCATGGCCAGTTGCTCGGCATGCCGTTCGTACCCGGTGACATCGTCGAAGAGGAGCGGGCATTCGCTCGGTTCGACGGCGGCTGTGTGCTATGCACGACCGTCGAGGCCGAGCTGGCCGATGGGGCCCGAGTGGTCCTCGCCAACGAGGAAGCCGTCGTCGTCTGCCCGTTCTGGTCGGGAACTCCGTACGAGATGCTCGTCATCCCCCGGAACCACGAGATTCACCTACAAGACACCACTCCCGATGCGCTGGCCACCATCGGTCGGGCATTGCGAGACGCCCTCGCTACGCTCGATCGGGCGAATCCCGATGCGGCCTACAACGTCGTCTTCCACACCGCGCCGCACCAGCATGGCGGGCCGTTCCACTGGCACATTCACGTGTGGCCGAAGCTGCAGTCGGTTGCCGGCTTCGAGCGGGGTACCGGTGTGATGATCAACATCGTTCCGCCCGAGCACGCCGCTGACGCCCTACGTCGAGTCGTCCCCGTCGCTGCCAGCTGAGCCCTCGGCGGCCCTGCGACTCAGCTGTTGAGGTAGCGGCCGGCCGGTTTGGCGTCGAGCTGTTCAAACTCAAGGGTTGGCCGCGGACGTCGACCGACCGGCCGCGTTGGGCTACCGTACGGCGATCACCGAGGCGGCGAATCCGAGCGCGTCGAGCAACGGTCGTAGGCCATCGTCCTTGCCGGGGATGACGGATTCATCGAAGACTCGCTCCTGAGCTCGCGTCAGGTCAAGAGCCGTATTCGCCCGTCGCGTGACGTCGACGACCGCGATCGCCTGGGCGATCGCCCCTGCGGGCGTGTCTGTCGATAGCGCCGCGTCGATCAGTCCGTCGAAGAGGCTTTGCAACGGAGACTCGCCGGCAGGTGGCGTTTCGTCGACGACCACAGGCAGCAGCGCCCAGTCCCATACCTCGGCGCCTGTCGGCAACGTCGGATCGTTCGAGCGGGCCTGGCCAAGGATCGAGCGGGCTTCGTCGAGCGGTGCGTGCTCCCCGAGTCGGGCGAGCAACGCAGCGGCGTGGGCGGCCTCTTGAAGCACGATCGCCACCTCGCGACGGGCGAGGTCGGCGAAGAACCAGGCGCAACTGGTGAACGAGGCGAGCGTCGCCTCCTGGGCCGCCAGCAGAATCCGTGCCTCGTCGTGCGACTCCATCGGCCGCACATGACGTTCGACGAATTCAGGCCAGACGCTCGGGTCGGCGAGCACGGCGCCGCAGGCGTCGCGGGCTTCCCAGGCGTCGTGGAACACGACCGATCCTCGCCGTTCGAACACCCCATTGGAATGATCGCGCAGCAACTCCAACGCCGTCCGCAACGGGCCGCGCCAGAGTTGATTGAAGCCCGGGCCGCCGTCGGTCGAGCAGCCGCAATCCTCCCGCCACCGCCCCAGGCCATGAGCGCATGACCATGACGAGACGGTCACCTCACCGACGTCGACCAGATCGGACGTCATTGCGAAGAGCGTCGCCAACGGCCCGGTGACGAGTCCCCGTTGCGGAGCCAACTCGAAGAGGGCGTGGGCAACGCCGCGCTCGGTAAAGCGGTGGTGGTGGCCAAAGGTCTCGGCATCAACGGCGGCGACCGCCACGCCCCCATCAAGGCCCCATGACAACCGATCGACGATCGCCGCGGAATCTGAGAGCAAGGAGCCAAAGGCCAGATCGTGGCTGACCGAGCCGTCGTACACAACTACTCCAAGCCCGGCCGCCGTGCACCCGAACCGCCCCGCGCCCGGGTGCTGTTCGACCTGGTGGGGGGCCAAAATGGTGAACTTGTAGCCCTCGGCGATGAGCATGGCGGCGACCGCCGGGTCGATAGCCGCCTCGGGCAACCAGACGCCCTGCGGCGCACGGCCGAACCGGTGGCGAAACTCGGCGGCGCCCCAACGCAACTCGGTCAGGGCATCGCGCGGGTCGGCCAACGGCAGGATCGTGTGGTGATACGGATGAGCGATCGCCGTCTGACCAACTCGGTCGCCGTCGACCATTCGGGCGAGGACGTCGGGGGCATGTTCGGTCAGCCAATGCGACAACGTCGGGCCGAGGTCGAAGCTCATCCGTTCGTAGTTGTTGACGATGCGCACGATCCGACCCTGCTCGTCGAAGACACGGGCGAAGGC
>JANNNL010000588.1:0-3222 GCA_031398525.1 Actinomycetes bacterium
CGGCCCGCGGGGTGAGCGGCCGAGAAACCGGTCGCCCCGTCGAGCTTGACCCCGGTGTTACCGGTGAGGTCGGCTGACCCGGCGAGCAGGCCGGGAAACTGGCTGAACCCGGCCGACAGGGTCTTGGCCAGGGCGACTCGCGTGGCGACCTTCTCGCCCTCGGCGAAGGTCGGTAGGGCCGCGGACCAGCCGGCAAGGGTGCCGTCGGCCCAACAGGCCTCCCACTCCTGGGCGTTACCTGTCCACCCTGCGGCTCGCCGGTCAGAGGCGGTCTGAGCAGCCTTGCCGCGTGATGCGGCATGGGCGCGTAGGCCGTCGACGATGTCGGCCGGGGCCCAATACGGCTCGTCGGGCATTCCCATGGTGGCCTTGGCACGCGAGGCATCTTCGGCCGTGAACGGGTTGCCGTGCGCTTCGTGGTCGTCGGTGTGGTCGGGGGAGGGGAACCCAATATGGCTACGCAGGATCAGCAGGCTCGGCCGGTCCACCACGGCCATCGCCCGGCGAATTCCGGATTCCAACGCGTCGAGATCGTCGGCGATTTCGCCCAGGTGCTCGACGTGCCAGCCATAGGCCTCGAACCGCTTTCCGGCATCGTCGCTGAGCGCCAACTCGGTCTCGCCGTCGATGGTGATGTGATTGTCGTCGTAGACCGCGATCAGTTTTCCGAGGCCCAGATGACCGGCCAGCGACGCGGCCTCGTGGCTGACGCCCTCCATCAAGCAACCGTCACCAGCGAGCACATACGTGTGGTGATCGATCATGTCGGCTCCGAAGCGGGCGCGCAGGTTCGACTCGGCGATTGCCATGCCGACCGCGTTGGCGAAGCCCTGGCCGAGGGGCCCGGTGGTCACCTCGACCCCGGCCGTATGACTGACCTCGGGATGACCCGGCGTCGCCGAGCCCCACTGGCGGAACTGGCGGATATCGTCGATCTCCAGGCCGTAACCGTTCAGCATGAGCAGGGAATACTGCAAGATCGAGGCGTGGCCGTTCGACAGGATGAACCGGTCGCGGTTGCGCCAGCCCGGCTCGGCCGGATCGTGGTTCATCACCCGGCTGTAGAGCACGTGGGCGAGCGGGGCGAGCGCCATCGCCGTCCCCTGGTGACCGCTCTTGGCATAGAGCGGGGCGTCGATCGCCAAGCCACGGATGATGTTGATCGCGTCGCGATCCTGGTCGTTCGTCAAAGCCTCGGGCACTCCGTCAGGGTAGTGGTTCAGGCTGCCTGCGCCGCTGAACCGTCTGTTCGAAACCGTTCGAAACCGTTCAAAACGGAGGTACCCTCGTCTCCCATGACCCAAACGGTCAGTCGGTGAACAGGGCGACCGAGGCGGTGAAGCCGTGCAGCGCGTTGGTGCCGGCGACGGGCCCGATTTCACCGGCGCAGAACATACCGGCGACGGCCGCGCCCGGCAGTTCGTCCTCGACGATCTCGGCATCGTGATGGGGGGAACCGAACATGAACGTGCCCCGGCCGTTGCAGGTGAAGACCAGCGCACCGTGAGCGGTATGACCGCCAAGCAGCGTGCGGAGGTCTTCGCCGGCGGTGGCGGCATCGCGGACCTGAAACTGGACCGTCGCACCAATCGGCACGATCTCACCAACGGCGACCGCGCCGACTTTGCGATCGGCTCCGAGCACCCCGCGGATCAAGAAGTCGCCGCGTTCGTACTCGAGTTTGCGTTCATCGGCGACGATTCCGCAGTGCAGTCCCTGGCCCGCCAGTGCCCGGTCTTCGGGGCCGAGCCCTTCGATGATCTCCATCAGACGTTCCAGTGCTGGTCGCCCGGCGAGTTCGAAGATGACGTTGCCCTCGCTACGGGTGACCGTCCATGGTTGACCGATCGGGCGGCAACCCTGGGAGACCACCGACGACGGAGCAACGGTCGCGTCGAGGAGCAGACCAACGGCACCGTGGCGCACGACTCGGCCGCCGATGATCAGTCGGTTGCCGCCGGCGATGCGGGCGGCCGAGGCGAGACCGCCGACCGTTGCCAGTTCGGGGTGGGATATGGCGAGCTCCTTGAGGAACTCACCGGTGGGGAACGTGAACGGATCGGCCAACAGAATCAGGGTCCTGGCCTGCGCCGATGCCCCGGCGGGTAGTCCCTCGATCTTCCATCCGTCGGGTTGTTCGACGGCCGCGAGGTGAACCGGGGTGATCGCTCCGGGGAGTTGAGCGGCCCACACGGCGAGGCCTGGGGCCTCCTCGACCCCGAGCGGACCGGCGAGCACGGCCACCGCGGTTGCGCCAATGAACGCAGCCGGGTCGAGCAATGTTTGGATCGTTGCCGCGATCTGCTCGGCCGCGGCGAGGTGGTGTGCCGTGAGGAAGGCGACAACGACATCGGGTCGACCATCGAAGGATTCGACAATGCGACCGACGACCTCACCGACCGCCTCGGCGGCGTCGGGATGGGTGGAAAGTGCGGCAGCGAACGGCATGAGCCAGGGCCTGATCTATGAAACCGCAGGAGGCAACAGGGTGAACGGGACGATGTGCCACGGACCCTGCCCGATTCGGCAGTGAGCGAAGATCTGGCCGTACTCGGTGAAATCAAGTTCGCCGCGGACCAGGCGATAGGTGAACTTGCCCGGTTCGACCTGGAACGGGCTGACGTTGCGGGCGATCTGCTCATCGGTCTCATCGAGACCGCGACGGAAGACGACCTCGAGCACTCCCTGACCTGGCTCGTCGGGACGGCAGAAAATGAGGGCGACCAGATGTGGGTCGATCGTCACCGGCACGTCGCTGGGTGCCGCCAGCGAGAACATCACCCCGGTCATGTCGATGCGGGCGGCCCCACCGGGCGCCTGACGCATGTTGAAGTTCTCGACAAACAACGCGGACACGATCTGCATGGCTTCGAGGGTAGCTGGGTGCCTCGAACCTCGCGATGTTCCGTTGTCGGTCGGGATGCTCAGACGCGGTGGGCCATCATCCAACGGGTGGCGAAGTCGACGATCGTGCGCATCGAGCAGAGTCGGCCGCGACCGGCACCGACGGTCGACGAATACTCCTGCCCGGTCGTTGCGAACGCCTCACCGATGTTGGCGAAGTCGCCTTCACTCTTGACGCTGAGCGGCGCAAACTCCGTGATATCCACGTCACCGGCCCACTCGTCGCGGTGCTTGATGAGGAGCCACGATCTGTCGCCGCCGCCTGCCCATTTCCCGACCAGCCTCGAACCCGCGAAGCTGATGGACGTATGGGTGGCG
>JANNNL010000590.1:0-6648 GCA_031398525.1 Actinomycetes bacterium
CCGGTGGGTGGTGTTCGACCCGGTCTCCGATCCGCGTAGCGGCTTCTTCGTTGCCTGCAACCGGGGAAAGCGGTCGGTCGCCCTTGACCTGCGGACCGCCGATGGTGCGGCGGTGTTCAAGCGCTTGGCCGCCGGGGCCGATGTGGTCATCTCGAACTTCAAACCCGGCACGATGGAGGCCTGGGGCCTTGGATACGAGGACTTGTCGGCCGACAATCCCGGCCTCGTCTACGGCGCAGGCACGACGTTCGGGACCATCGGCCCCGATGTCAACCGCGAGGGTGCCGACCTTGCTGGACAGGCTGCCGGCGGGTTGATCGCCTCGACCGGTGTCGAGGGAGGCGACCTGACACCAGTGGGTGTGACGATCGCCGATCACATCGCCTCGCAACACCTCGCGGCCGGCGTGATGGCCGCCCTGATTGCGCGTCATCGCACCGGTCGAGGCCAGAAGGTCGAGACGTCGCTGCTCGGCAGCCAGATCTGGGCGCAGGCCTCGGAGTACACCGCCTACTTGCTCACCGGGAATCTCCCCGGCCGAGCGAACCGTGGTCACCCATTGATCCACGGCGGGTACGGCATCTTCCGTACCTCCGATGGCTGGCTCGCCCTGGTCGGGGTCCCGCCCGCCGCTCGTCCGGCGTTCTACGAGGCGATCAACCGGCCCGACATCGGGGCCGACGAGCGGTTTGCCCCGCTGCTGTATTCGAAGTCGATCCGTGACGAGTTGTTCGTCGAGTTGGCCGACAGCTTCAGCGGGCGAACGACGGCCGGGTGGTGCGAGACCCTCCACGCAATCGGGGTGCGCTATGCGCCGGTGCGCAACTATGCCGAGGTCGTGGCCGATGAGTCGGTCTACGACAACGGCTATCTCATGCGGGCACAGCATCCCGACGGCCACGAGGTCACGGTGGTCGGATCACCGTTGCGGATGTCGGATACCCCGGTCACGCCCGGTGTCGTCGCCCCCGAACTCGGCCAGCACACCGAAGAAGTCCTGCTTGAAGCCGGTTTCACCTGGGATGAGATTGCCGACCTCCATGCCCGCAGCGCCTTCGGCTGAAGCTAGGAGTAGGGAACAACGATGGGTGACTTTGCCAACGTGTACCACGTCGGTATTCGGGTTCCGGACATCGATGTCGCGATGGTCGACATTGGCGCGGCGATGGGCGTGACCTGGGCATCGATGCAGGACCGCGAGATGACCGTGTGGCTGCCGGCGGCCGGCGACACCCCGGCCGGGCTCGTCAGCGTTCCGCTGCGGTTCACCTACTCCTGTGAGGGGCCGGTGCACCTTGAATTGGTCCAGGGCCCGCCGGGCAGCGTGTGGGATGGCAACGACTTTCCCGGGCCGCATCACTTCGGCGTGTGGAGCGACGACGTCGGCGCACAGACTGCGGCGTTGATCGCTCGCGGTTGGACATTGGTGTTGTCACAAGCGTCGCCAGAAGAGGGTTACGGCCGGTTCACGTACGTGCGTTCACCGCAGGGTTTCATTCTCGAACCGGTCACCAGCGCCAATCGAGCCCGATTCGAGGGCTGGTTTGCGGGTGCCTCGCTGACCTGACCTGATCTCTGATCTGGCGGTCAGTGGAGTTTGACCAGGCCCGGGTGAAGATTGGCCACACGGGTGACGCCGAGCAATTGCATCGTCCGCGTCACATCGGCGGCGAGAATGTCGTAGGCCCGCTGCACGCCGGCTTCTCCGCCCGCCATGAGCCCGTACAGATACGCCCGGCCGACAAGGACGGCGGTTGCTCCGAGCGCTACGGCGGCGACGATGTCGGCTCCGCTGCGGACGCCCGTGTCGAGCATGATTTCCATGCGGTCGCCGACCGCGGCGACGATGGCGGGGAGCAACTCCAACGGGGTCGCCGCCCGATCGAGCTGGCGTCCGCCGTGGTTCGACACCACGATCCCGTCCATGCCGGCGTCGGCCAGCGCGATTGCGTCGTCGACGTTTTGGATGCCCTTGATCACAATCGGACCATCCCAGATCTCGCGGAACCAGGTGAGGTCGGCGAACGAGACCGACGGGTCGAACATCCGCCCGGCGATGTACGCCATCGGGATGTTCTCACCCTCCTCGGTCGGTTGGTCGAGCGTGGCGAACGTGGGTGGCGGAGTGGTGAGGAAGTCGAACAACCAACGGGGATGGACTGCGCCGTTGAGGAAGGTGCGCCACGTCAGGGTCGGGGGGATGGTCAGGCCGTTACGCAGGTCGCGTAGCCGGGCTCCCCCAACGGGGACGTCGACGGTGAGCACCAGCACGTCGAATCCCGAGCCCTTGGCCCGGTCGATCAGCGCCCGGCTGGCCTCCCGGTCGTTCCACACGTACAGCTGGAACCAGCGTCTCCCGATGCCTGACGCCTTCGCCACATCCTCAGGCGTTGTTGTCCCGACGGTCGACAGCGCGTACGGGATGCCCGCCTTCGCCGCGACCCGGGCCACCGCACCCTCACCCTCGGCGTGCATCATCCGGGTGTAGCCCGTTGGGGCGAAGGCGAAGGGCATTGCCGAGGTCTGGCCGAGAATGGTGGTGGACGTGTCGATCATCGACACGTCGCGCAACACGCGGGGAAGAAACTCGACGCGGTCGAACGCCTCGCGTGAACGATGCATGCTGATCTCATCGCCAGCGGCCCCGTCGACGTAGTCGAACACGGGTCGCGGCGTGCGACGCCGGCCGATATTGCGCAGGTCAGCGATATCCGCGGCGCGGGCCAACCGCCGATCCAGCCGGCTCCCCGTGCGCGGCGCACGAGTCAACAACGGCTTGAGTTGGTTCCAGTTGGGCAGCTGACGCTCCATCGGTGCGACGCTACCCGGCAACGATCAGCCCGCGATTGGCTCAGCCCGCATAGTTACGGTCGGCGATGTCGAGGACCTCGTCGATGATCGCCAGGCCGGCGCGGACGTCGGCTTCGGCGGTGTTGCACGGGGGGACGACGTGGATGCGGTTGAAGTGGGTGAACGGCCACAGGCCCCGGGCCTTGCAGGCCGTGGCAAGTTCGATCATCGGCGCGGCGTCGGCACCGGCGGCGTTGAACGGCACGTAGCCCTCGCGGGTATCGCGATTGCGGACCAGTTCGATCGCCCAGAAGGTGCCGAGGCCGCGGACTTCGCCGATCGACGGATGCTTCTCGCGCATCGCCGCCAGTTCGGGGCCGATGACCGCCTCGCCGAGCCAACGTGAGTGCTCGACGACCTTCTCCTCCTGCATCAGGTTGATCGACGCGACGACCGAGGCGCAGGCCAACGGATGGCCAGAATAGGTGAGCCCGCCGGGGTACGGCTTGTCGCGAAACGAGTCGGCGATGGTGCGGCTGATGATCACGCCGCCAATCGGCAGGTACCCGGAGTTCGATCCCTTGGCGAAGCAGATCAGATCGGGAATCACGTCCCAGTGGTCGACGGCGAACCACTCGCCGCAGCGGGCGAACCCGGCCATCACCTCGTCGGCGACCATCACGATGCCGTACTTCGTGCACAGGTCGCGCACGCCCTGCAGATAGCCGGGCGGCGGGACGAGGATGCCATTGGTGCCAACGACGGTCTCGAGAATGATTGCCGCAACCGTGGTCGGACCCTCGACCATCAGCACCTGCTCAAGGTGATGTAGCGCCCGCTCGGTCTCCTGCGCATCGGTCTCGGAGTGGAACGGCGAGCGGTACGGGTAGGGACCCCAGAACTTGACGATGCCGGGGAAGCCGGGCTCCGACGGCCAGCGACGCGGGTCGCCGGTCAGCTGGATCGAACCACCGGTTGCCCCGTGATACGAGCGGTAGGTGTTGAGCACCTTGAATCGCCCGGTGTGCAGGCGGGCCATCCGCATGGCATTCTCGGTCGCCTCGGCGCCGCCGTTGGTGAAGAAGACCATGTCCAAGTCGCCGGGCGCGACCTCGGCGATCAACCGGGCCGCCTCGCTGCGGGCATCGTTGGCGTGGAACGGGGCAACGGTGCAGAGCTTGCCGGCGTACTCCTGGATGGCGGCGACCATCTTCGGGTGCTGGTGGCCAATGTTCAGGTTGACGAGCTGCGACGAGAAGTCGAGGAAGCGATTGCCATCCTCATCCCAGAAGTAGGAACCCTCTCCACCGGCGACAACCAGGGGTTTCAGCGCACCCTGAGCCGACCAGGAATGGAAGACATGAGAGCGGTCGTTCACGAACGCGGCGGACGGGCGGGCCTCGAGCGAAGTCATGGGCCCATCGTAATTGTTCCGCGTGTCCTGGTACAGACCTCAGTTTGTGTCCGCACAAAAGTTTCGCCCGGACCCCAATGCGTGAGGGTGGGCGGTACCTACGCCGCTCGAAACTCACGAAAACGGTGGCGATGCAGTTCTGCGAGCTCAGCGATGACTGAGTCGAAGCGTTCCTTGAGTTCGAGATCGGTCGCTCGCTCGATCTGCCATCCGAGACGCCGAGCCCCACGATCGCGACCCTTGTCGCGCTGCGCATCGATTCGTCCCCCGTGCCAGGTCACATGATCGATATCGACGCCCCACTTCGCGCTCGGGTCGGCACCGTCGAGGTGGATCCGTGTGCCGTCATGCAGCCGAAGTCCGAACTGCCGAACCAGTGTGAGGTCGATGGCCTGTTCGATCGCCTTCAAGGTGCGGAACTCGATGCCCGATTGCGCCGGCTTCTGCCACGCGGGCCGAAGGGAGAGAACCCGGTTGAACCGTGCTGCTCCGGGTCGGCCGCGACCGCCCAGCCGTCGGGCGACCTCCCACAGCGTGGGCATTGAGCAATGACGGTCGAGCACCTGCTCGATGATGGTTTCGAGCAACGGATCAGGGACGTGTCTGGCCAAGTCGAAGGCGGTGCGCGGCGGTGTGGTCACCCGCAGGCCGCCGGGCAGTTCGACCAGGTCAATCTGGGGAAGATGGTTCGTGCGTCGGACCAAGACATCGCAGCTGAACGGGTGAGCGCCGTGCGGAGCCATGACATAGATCTTGTTGCATGGTCGTAGTCCTCGGAATGCCCACAACCGGGCGGCGGTGGCTTCGCTGAGTCCGACGTCCGGTGATGCTGCGCAGGCCGCTCTACATCGGGACTCGAATGTGGAGGGAGTCGACGCGATTCGGTAGACGCCTCGATGGACGATCACGAGCACCCCGATGTGGAGCAGATGAACACGCCGATCGGTGGTGACACCAAGTCGCGTCAAATCGTCAGCCGATGCGATGCCGTGATGATCGGCGAACCATTGGGTGGCCGCTCGCCCCGCCCAGGCTCACGCATTGGGCAGAGGAGCACGCCCCGCATAGATCCGCCGCACGATCTCCTCAATCTCGGGCTCCTCGATCGTGATGTCGCGGATCTCGGCAACGTTGCTCGCCGCGGCGAAGGCGCGAGCCGCAGTCATCGATCGGCGCGAGAAGCGGAGCCATTGGCGCGGACCTTCGACCCGGAAGCACTCCAATCCTGTGACGTCCAGCGGTGCCGCAGGAGCGAACAACTCGACGACGAGCGTGCGTTGGTCGCCGTGGCGATCCATCAACGTGGTCAATGCGTCGTCGAAGATCACTCGTCCGTGATCGATGATCACCAGTCGGGAGCAGAGCTCCTCGACGTCGGCGAGATCGTGCGTGGTCAGAACGATGGTCACCCCCCGCTCCCGGTTCATCGACGCGAGCGCGGAGCGCACGGCGTGCTTGGAGATCACGTCAAGGCCGATCGTCGGTTCGTCGAGGAACAGCACCTCTGGGTCGTGGAGCAGCGCGGCGGTGATCTCGCCGCGCATCCGCTGTCCGAGGGAGAGTTGGCGGACGGGCACCGCCAGCAGCGGGCCGAGGTCGAGCAGTTCGGTGTACCACGCGACATTGCGGCGGTGGCGTTCGGGTTCGATGCGATACACATGCCGGAGTAGGTCGAATGTCTCGCCGAGGGGAAGGTCCCACCACAGGGTCGAGCGTTGGCCGAAGACCACTCCAATCTTGCGAGCCAGAGCGCGCCGCTCGTCGATCGGCACCAGCCCGGCGACCCGCACGGTGCCACCTGACGGCTGAAGGATGCCGCTGAGCATTTTGATCGTCGTCGACTTCCCCGCCCCGTTCGGCCCGATGTAGCCGACCATCTCGCCGCGGCGAACCTCGACCGAGACGTCGCTGACGGCGGCGACCTCGACCCTCTTGCGCCGCAGCCGTCCGGCCTTCCGGCGGATCACGAAGGTCTTCGACAATCCATCGGTCCGGATGACGGCGTCGGAGCCGGGTGACGTTGGTGCGGTCATGAGCCCGTACTTTCGTAGTGGCGAACCCCGGCGCGCCACACCAGGGCGGCGACGAGACCGAGGGGGATGAATGCGGCCGGGCCGGCCAGTTGCAGCCAGCGGGGGAACCCCAGTGGATTCGGCGCGTCCAGGACGTAGATCGACGGCACATAGGCGATCAGCCCGGCCGGAACGACCCACAGCATCGCGTTGCGGAGCCAACGATCGAAAATGTGCGTCGGGAACGTCGCCGCCGTGTCGCCTCCGTACGTGAACGCGTTGGCAACCTCGCGGGCTTCGGGGATGAAGAAGCAGATCGAGTTGGTGATCACGAATGTCGCCGAAAACGTGAGCATGCCGCCGAGCACCATGATCACGGCGAAAGCCATACGGGTCGCACCGTGAATCGTCACACCACCAAACAACAGCACG
>JANNNL010000677.1:0-5401 GCA_031398525.1 Actinomycetes bacterium
CTCGGCCGAGATGCCCTGCGGGACAAGGCCGCCGGCCGGTGCATAACGCGCTCCGATCTTCGGGCCAAAGGGGAAGCCGTACTTGCCGTCGATCATCGAGGCTCCCATCGGTACCCGGGTCATCACCTCGACGCCGCAGGCGACGACGACGTCGTAGGCGCCGGCGATGACGCCCTGGGCGGCGAAGTGGGCGGCCTGTTGGGACGACCCGCACTGGCGGTCGATCGTCGTGCCCGGCACCGACTCGGGCCAGCCCGCGGCGAGTACTGCGTTGCGGGCGATGTTGGCGGCCTGCTCGCCGACCTGCATGACACAGCCCATCACCACGTCATCGACGAGCGCAGGGTCGATGCCGGTGCGCTCCTGCAGGGCCTTGAGGGTCTCGGCCGCGAGGTCGACCGGGTGCCAGTCCTTTAGTCGGCCGTTGCGTTTGCCGAGAGGGGTACGTATGGCATCGACGATGACCGCGGTATGCATGAGGATCCTTGGGGCTTCGGGGGGTGCGCCGAGTTTGGCCGTCGAGAGCTTGCCGACTCAAACGGAGCGGGCCCGGCCCGCAGAAATTTGCCGCGCGACGTGTCTTCAGAGGGCGTTGAGCGGCCACCACACGTCGGGCAGCACGTCGGGCGAGAACTTCACCACGCCGAGACGCTTTCCGGGCTCGCCGAGCCGCGCGTTGAATTGGGCGAGTTCTTCGACCTTGGCGGTGTCGACACCGTCGATGCCGTCGAGTGCGATGGCGACCAGCGCAGAGTCGAGGGACCGGATGGCGTCGGGTCGTCCGGCGGCGCGGAGTTGATCGGCCAGATCTCGTTGGAGCACCCGCACGCGTTGCTCGGTCGCCGAGTCATACGGCGAGCGCGACGCGATCACGGTGCCGTCTCCGGCTTGGGTGAGCAGCGAGAACGACCAGCCATTGTCGGTGACGAACCACACCTCGGCCGCAGTCGCCGGGTCGACGCCGCGGTCGCCGACCACCCACTGGATGCCGGGTTGGACCCTGACGTCGACACCGCGCCGTTCAAGGTCGTGGAGGATGCCCGGCAACGCCCCGACCACTCCGCCGTCGCCGAGTTCGAGGAGCACCCGTCCATTCGGCTTCTGCGCCGCGAGTTGATGGGTGAGATCGCCGATTGCGTCGCCGTAGCGCGTCACCTGATCGGCCCGCGCCGTCGACCATGTCGCTGCGACCAACGATGTCATCAGCGCGACGACGGCAACCGTTCGGGTAGTTCGACGGTGCTTGATCATCAAGGTTCCGGTGGCCGCGACGGCCGTGAGCAGGATGATTGGGGCCCGCCAGTAGACCAGGTAGTGATAGCGGAACCCGCGCAGCTGTGCGCAGGAAATCACAGCAGTGACCAGGGCGAACGCAGTGAGGATGGCCGGGGTCGAACGTCGCTTGACGAGGGCGAAACCCGCGAGCGCGGCCAAGCCGACCAGCCAGATGACCGACGATTGGCGGGCTTCCAGGAAGAGTCCCTGAGGTCGCGGGCCGGTGATCCAGGTCGGGACCGGGCTGATCTCGCCCGCCATGATTCGAATGCCTTCGGTGATCCCGGCTGGCTCGGGCGTCCCCGAGCGGAAGTAGCGGGCGAGCGCGCTCAGATTGCCTGTGCGGGAGGTGACGACATCGACGATCACGGGCAGCCAGAGGGCGACGCCCACCATCGTGGCTTGGGTCAACGTTGTCCACGCCAGGCGCTTGTGGCGCCAGCCGATCACCAGTGCGACGACTCCCACCACGCCGACGAGGCCCGAGTAGCCGACGTGGAGTTGTGGTGCGACCGCCCCGAGGATCACCGCCGCGATGGTCGCAGCCCGGTCCCCCTCGGCCGTACCCCACGCGGCCAACAGGAATGGGACGACGAGGGAGGCGGCCAGGTTGGGGGTCCACGGATCGATGACGCCGGCCCCGCCGACGGCAATCCAGGTCGCCAGTTGGACGGCCAGACAGACGGCGACGAGCGCATCGGGGAAGGGTTGACGTCGGTATCCGGCGTCAAGACTTCTCTCACCCGGCGCGACCCCGGCGTCAATCGACACTCGCCGTCGCGCGGCCAACCACCCGACGAGGACCATGGTGACGATGCTCCAGACCCCGGAGGCGAGCAATACGCCCCACGGGGCGCCGCCGCTCAGCCAGTCGAACGGGGCATACAGGTAGAACGCCACGGGGCCGGGATGGTTCCACCCGTTCCAGCTGTATAGCCCGATCGTCGGGAACCCTCCGGTCGCCGCATCGTGGGCCTGCATGGCGAACACAGCCTGGTCGCCGTCGAGCACCAGTCCGCGACCGAGGAAGCGAGCCAGGGCGACGATCACGGGCAGGCATGCTGCGGCGGTCAGCGTTCTCCACCGGGGCCTACTCACGCCCCGCAACGTAGTCGTCGCGTCAGCTGTAGGCCCGAATGATCTCGCCGTAGCTGCGGTCGCAGCTGGGGTCGATGCGCTGGTGGCCGACGTCGCCAACATCACCGGCGGTGCCGATCGGCAGGTAGCCACCGCCGGAATCGACCAGAAGTTTTCCGTCCTTGCCGGTGAGCACCCAGGCGACTTGCGCCGTGTTCTGCGAGTCGGAGGCCACTCCCGGGAACAATGACAGATTGCCCTGGGCGCTGGCACCCCGGTTGAGGCAGGAGTCGACCCACTCGGCGAGCCGCAAGCTGACGTGGGGATCGACAGGATCGCCGTCGGGACGATGGATTTCGAAGTGCACGTGGGGGACCGAGCTCTCGGCGTTGCCGCTGTCACCCATGAACGCAATGACCTCGCCCGCTTTCACCCGACTGCCTTCGGTGAGCCCCTCGGCGAAGCGCCATGTGCCAGTGTCGGAACCGTCATCGGTGGTCGGCGCGTCGTTGTTGACGTGGTAATAGCGATAGTCCCAGCCTTCGGCATCGGTGATCACGAAACCCCATCCGGCGGTCGGATGGTCGGCGACGATATGCGAGATCGTTCCGTTGGCCGCAGCCAGGAGAGGTTGCAGGCGGACGCCAATGATGTCGTTGCCCATGTGATGCCGGGGGCATTCAGTGCCGCCCCGACAGGCGCCCCAGTCGGCGTAGTACGAGATCGGCCCGGCCACCGGGAAGCGGATCGACCGCACGGGCCAGCCGTCTTCGGGGCGGGTGGGGAGATCGGAGATGATCGGCGCGGCCTCCTCGGCGAGGGCGGCGGCGATCTCGGGAATGACCCCCGCGGGAACCGTGTCCGAGGGCGTCGTCGCGGTCTCGGCGATCACGATCTGGCCGGTGGCGGGATCGATCATCGCCACGCCCGCATCGACGACAGCTCCGTCACCAACTGCTCCATCGGCCACGGTTCCATCGACGATGACCAAGGGTGATTCGCCGGCCGGAGTCGCTGGCGCGGTTCCATCGACGGCGACCTCGTCGACGGGAGCGGGGACGGCCGGTGCTTCGGCGTCGACGCCCGGGATTGGCTCGACGTAGTCGGCGTCCTGGCTTGATTGGGCGGTGACGGCGCTCGGACTGACGGCGAGCAATGCCCCAAGGGCGACCGCGGCGGTCACCAATCCACCGACCATCATGCCCTTGCGGCTGCGCTTGGTGAACGACGCCACGGTGCTTGCCGCCGAGCGGACATGGCGAGTCGGGTGATCTCGCAGCGTTGACTGAATGAACTGGTTGACCTCGCGGTCGCGTTCGGTTGCGACGGCGTGGGCACTTCGGTCGTCAACTACTTTGAGCGCTTGCATACGTGCAAGATGACGGAACCACCCTGAACGGATGATGACGGTTTCGCGCTGCGGGTGGCAGATGGGCCGTGTGGCCCGCTCCCGATGACCCGTCATCGCCCCGTGATCCCCCGGTCATCACCCTGTCATCACCTGTCAAATCCTTCGACGGCCAAGGTCGCCTGTGATCCTCATCGGTCGAGTTTCCGATGAACGTTGCCGCTCGCGTCCCCAAGCTCGTGCGTGATGGTGAAGAATGCCGAAATGCCTTACGCATCGATCCAGGAAGTTCACGACGCGGTCGTCGGTCAGACCGTACCCCGCCAGTTCCTGCAACTGGTCGCCACCCATCCCGATCTGCCGGCGTTGCATTCGATGAAGGACGACAGTCCGGGGTCGTGGAACGTCTGGACGTTTGCGGACTTCGCCAACAACGTCTCGCGTGCCGCGGCTGGCATGCTCGCCGCCGGGGTGTCACAGGGCGATCGGGTGCTGCTGATGATGCGCAATCGACCCGATTTCCACTGGTTCGACGCGGCCACCCAGTTCTGCCGGGCGACCCCCGTGTCGATCTACAACTCGTCGTCACCCGAGGAGATCCAGTTCCTCGCCGGACACGCGGAGGCCGAGATCGCCATCGTCGAAGACGCCGGGTTCCTCGACCGGATGCTCAAAGTGCGTGGCGAGCTGCCGAACCTGCGACGGATCTATGTGATCAACCCGCCGGCCGCTGAGCTACCCGACGGCGTCTTCCCCGCGGCTGATCTGCTCGCCGCGGGTGAGGCCGATCTGCAGGTGCTCGCCGCGGCCACCGATCCCGACGACATCGCCACCCTGATCTACACGTCGGGAACCACCGGCCCGCCCAAGGGCGTGATGATCAGTCAGTACAACGCGGTCTACACCGTCGAGCTGCTCGGCCGCTGCATCGCCTTCGAGGCGTTCGCCGGGAAGCGGGCCGTGTCGTACTTGCCGATGGCCCACATCGCCGAGCGGGGCATGAGCCACTACCAGGGGATGATCCTCGGCTACTCGGTCTACTGCTGCCCCGACCCCAACCAGATCGGCATCTATCTCAAAGAGGTCCGTCCCGAGATCATCTTCGGGGTGCCGCGGGTGTGGGAGAAGATCTACCTGGGCGTCAACGCGGCGTTGTCAGCCGACCCGGCTCGCAAGGCACAGTTTGACGGGGCGGTCGAGGGGGCCAAGAAGTTGCGTCCGGCGGTCGCGGCGGGGGTGGCCAGCGACGAGCAGCGGGCGATGCTGACTCAGATGGACGCGGCGTTCGCCCAGGTCAAGGGCATGGTCGGGCTTGACGCGATCGAGGTCGCCGTCACCGGCGCGGCGGCGATTCCCCAGCCGATCCTGGAGTGGTACAACGCGATCGGCGTGCCGCTGTCGGAGATCTACGGCATGTCGGAATCGACCGGGCCGATGACGTGGTCACCGGAGGCAAACCGGGCTGGTTTCGTCGGTCGCGTGGTTCCCGGGGGCGAGTTGAAGATCGACGATGACGGCGAGGTTTGCTACCGCGGCGGCAACGTCTTCCAGGGCTATCTGAAGCAGGACGACAAAACGGCCGAGACGATCATCGACGGCTGGTTGCACTCGGGCGACATCGGCGTCGTCGATGCCGATGGCTACCTGAAGATCGTCGACCGCAAGAAGGACCTGATCATCACCTCAGGCGGCAAGAACATC
>JANNNL010000717.1:0-7260 GCA_031398525.1 Actinomycetes bacterium
CCCTGACTGCCCTGCTTACTCTCGACATCCACAAGGCATGGGCGTGGTTCGTCATCATCGGCAACGGGCTCGCTGGGCTGTGGGCATTGGCCGCACACAAGTGGCCGGCGGTTCGGTCCCGAGCGCTGTGGTGGTTCGTCACTGTCACCCAGTGCGCCGTGTTTGTGCAGGTCATCCTCGGTGTGATCCTGGTGTCCAAGCACAAGATCACCGCGGCGAAGTTCCACATGTTCTACGGATTCGTGGCGATCATCGCCGTCACAATCCTCTACTCGTATCGCCAGCAACTACGACACAAGCTGTATCTGTTGTACGGCGGCGGTGGCCTGTTCATCATGGGACTCGGCATCCGGGCGATGCTCAAGGGATAGCCCCGTTCGGTGTTCTCCAGCGGTGAACGCAT
This sequence comes from Actinomycetes bacterium, assembly GCA_031398525.1. Taxonomy (GTDB): domain Bacteria; phylum Actinomycetota; class Acidimicrobiia; order Acidimicrobiales; family Ilumatobacteraceae; genus JANMJD01. The sequence goes on from JANNNL010000717.1 coordinate 404, forward strand.
ACGGGCGGCTCACGGACCCGAACGCCTACTGTCGAGATTGGGGACGCAACGCAAGGGGACGACCGTGAAGGCCACTGAGACCACCGCCAACGAGGTCGATGCACAGACCGAGGGCGCACCGGCGGAACCGTTCCGGTTCTTCGACAACCGCGAGAAGTACTTGCTGTTCGTGACGACCACGAGCGAAAAGGCCGAGGTTGCCGCCCGCATTGGCCGCGAACTCGACCACTTGTCGCCCAAACCTCCGGCATTGCGGGTCTTCGACGCCGGAACCGGCAATGGGGTAGTACTGAGCAACGTGCTGCGCCACCTTCATCAGCAACTCCCAACCGTGCCATTTCTGGCCGTTGGCAAAGAAATCAGCATGGAAGACACGCGCCTCACCCTGTCGCTGCTTCCCGATCGGCTCGCCGAGCACGCTCCAACGGTCGTCGCCCTGACCAATATGAAGTACTCCGAGGCCCCGTGGCTCAATCCGTCCGGCCCAGATGACCGCACCAAGATGCGGTGGTGGAACATTCCCCTCACCGGGAGCACCGCCCACGAGTTTGCCCAGCAGATCGATGCCCTCGATCACGTGCTGACCGCTGGTTGGCAGACCACCTCAAGCCCCAAGACGGGCAATCCCACCTATGCGATCCCGTCGGTTGTCGTGTTGTATCGCGCCGATCAGGCCTTTGCCCTCAACGACGTCATCCCGCGCCAGGACAGACCCGACTCTGTTGGCAACTACGACCTGGTGCTGGCCGCGCAGCCGTACCGGTGCCGCACTCCGGCAGAAACCAAGGTGAAGATGGTCCTTGGTCCGCTCGCCAAGGCACTCGGAACCGGAGGGCGGCTTGTCGTAGCTCAATCGACCGGCCACGACCCCGGCATGGAAATCATCCGTCGGGTGTGGCCCGACGAGGAACCGTTCGCGACTCCCCGGCATCTGCTCATCCGCGAACTCGACCGTCAACTCAACGGGGCTGGAGCACCTGACTTCACCTTCGAAGGCACGACCGACGCTCAGGCCCTCTTCACCTACCACCTGCACGCGATGCCCAACGAGGTGTCGAATCGAATCAGCACCTCGACGGCGATGGCGGCGTGGAACGCTGCGGTCTACGTCGCCCAGATCGACGACGAGCGGGTTGCCGAAGCGCTGCAGTCGGGCCGATTTGTGGAGCCGACACGCGAAGTGGTCTTGAAGCACGGAGGTCTATGGTTTCAGGACGAATTTTTCGTGGTCGTCCGCTCGTAAATTCACGCTAGGTGACATTGTGGCTCATTCTGGCTTGAATGAGTGGTAGAATCGAGTCGAATGACCCGTTGTTCGGTGCCCTCCAACCGACCACAATCCCCCAAGTGAGAGCTATGAACTGTCCGACGACTTGCGCGCCCCAACCTCGACCACGCGTCTCTCGAGTACTCCGGGCGGCCGCACTGATGCTCGCGGCCGTTACGCCGATCGCGGCGATCACGGTCTCGTCGGCCCAACGCAGCTCGGCCAACGGCAACCACCAGTTGATGTTTGGAGCCTACGTACGCCCCGAGAGCGGACAGTCCAGGCAGGCCGCAGTGCAATCGATCGAGGGCCAGTTGGGTCGTACCCTCGGCACCGCCCGCGAGTTCCTGCTCTGGAACGAGGCGTTCCCCACCACGTACCACAACTGGCTTCGCGACGGTGGTCGCACCTTGATCCTGTCGGTGAAACCCAAACGACTCGACGGCACGAGCGTCTCGTGGAGTTCGATCGCTAACGCCGCCCCGGGGTCGGCGTTGCATGCCGAACTCATCAGCTGGGTCGATCGCCTAGGGGCGTTCGGTGCACCGCTGTACTTCGCCGTGTCTCATGAGCCCGAGGCCGCCACCAACCTCGCGTTGGGCACCGATGCCGAGTTTGTCGCCGCCTGGCGCAAGGTGGTCGGTCTTGCCCGGGATCGGTCGATCACCAACGTCAAGTTCATCTGGATCATGACCGACTACGCGTTCAAGTTGCCGCCCACGGAGCGGCGATATGCCGACAAGTGGTACCCGGGCGACACGTGGGTCGACGCCGCTGGAATCGATCCGTACAACTGGCATACATGTCGCCCGACCACCCCGAACTCGTGGAAGCCGCTTGCCGAGCTCATCGAACCATTCCGACTGTGGAGCCTCAATCACCCCAGCATCGAACTCTGGCTCACCGAGTTCGCCAGTGTCGAGGATCCCGCTAACCCGAGTCGCAAGGCCGACTGGATCAACGACGCTCGATTGCTCTTTGACGGCCCGCTCTACAGCAGATTCGTCGGTATCACCTTTTTCCATGGCAAGCATCCGACCGGTGAGTATCCCCTGTGCAATTGGTGGATGACGACCAGTGCGAACTCCCTGACTGCATCGATCGCTCTTGCCAATGACCCCACGTACGCTGCGACGGCACCCACGACTACAACCACGTCTACGACTACGACAACCACCACGACTACGACCCTCAACCCTCCCGGCGCGACCGCCATCGTGGTTGTCGGCGACGGTGCCAACCCGGCCGCCGGCGACGTCAGCATCGCCAACCGACTCACGAGCCGGGGATACTCCACCATGATCGTTGATGACAGTGCGGTCACACCCGGCGCGTCGGCCGATGTGATCGTCGTCTCGTCCTCGATCGACTCGAACGTGCTCGGCACGAAGCTGAAGGCGACGCCCGCCGCGGTGATCAGCTACAAGCCGTACTCGTGGCCGAAACTCGCGATGACCGCCGACACCGGGGTCGGCAGCTTCTCGATCGCGTCGACGGGCGTCGTGCTCGCCCACCCGATCGCGGCCGGCCGTAGCGGCACCGTTGCCCTCACCACCGCCGCGAAGAATGTTGGCTGGGGAGTACCGGCGGCAACGGCCGACATCATCGCCACGACAAACGCAAGAGCAACGACCTTCGCCTACGACTCCGGAGACCTGCTGTCTGACGGCACCGCGGCCGTCGGGTGCCGAGCCGCGCTCCCCCTCCGGCACGATGCGTTGGCGATAGCCAGCACCGACCTGTGGGCGATCTTCGATTCAACCGTCGATTGGGCCTACGCTTGCTGAGCCCGATTTCGGGCTGCCCCGTTGGGGCGCTGAGCGGTTGTAGCTGCTCAGCCGACTTGCGTGAGACGCCGGTCCATAGCCGCTAACTGATCAGTGAGTGCCTCGGGTAGGCGGTCGCCGAACTGGGCGAAGTGGGCGGCGATCTGTGGCAGAGCGTCGCGCCAGCCCGCAGCGTCGACATTGAGCAGCGCGGTCATGTCGTCGTCGGCAACATCGAGACCAACGGTGTCGATCGCTCCAGGAGCGGGCAGGTAGCCAATCGCCGTCTCCTGCGCCGCCCCGGTACCCGCGACCCGTTCGAACACCCACTTGAGCACGCGGCTGTTCTCGCCGTATCCCGGCCACAGGAACCGGCCATTGTCGTCGCGGCGGAACCAGTTGACGAAGAAAATCTTCGGCAGATTGGCCGCGTCGGTCGCGGCACCGATCTTCAACCAGTGGGCGAAGTAGTCCGCCATGTTGTAGCCGCAGAAGGGCAGCATTGCCATCGGGTCGAAGCGCAGATTGCCGACCGCTCCAGCCTGGGCCGCCGTGGTCTCCGACGCCATGATCGAGCCTAAGAACACGCCGTGTTCCCAGTCGAATGCCTCGTTGACCAGCGGAACAGTCGTGCGACGACGGCCACCGAACAGAATCGCCGAGATCGGCACCCCGGCTGGGTCTTGCCATTCGGGGGCGATCGATGGGCACTGGGCAGCCGCCACGGTGAACCGGGCATTCGGATGAGCCGCGGGAGTCTCGGTCTCGGGGTTCCAGGCGTTCCCTCGCCAGTCGATGGCACGCGCCGGCTTGTCGTCGGTCATCCCCTCCCACCACACGTCCCCCTCGGGAGTCATGGCCGTGTTGGTGAAGATGGCGTTGCCCCACAGGGTTTCCATCGCGTTGGGATTAGTGTCGTCGCCGGTACCGGGGGCAACGCCGAAGAACCCCGCCTCGGGGTTGATCGCGTACAGGCGACCATCGTCGCCGAACTTCATCCAACATATGTCGTCACCCACCGTCTCGACGGTCCAACCGGCGATCGTCGGCACCAACATGGCCAGATTCGTCTTGCCACACGCCGAGGGGAACGCCGCGGCGACATAACGAACCTCGGCATCGGGCGAAGTGAGCTTGAGGATCAGCATATGCTCAGCCAACCAACCGTCGTCGCGTGCCATCACCGAGGCGATGCGCAGGGCGAAGCACTTCTTACCGAGCAGCGCGTTGCCGCCATAACCCGACCCGAACGACCAGATCTCGCGAGTCTCGGGAAAGTGCACGATGTACTTGTTGTCGGGGTTGCACGGCCACGGCGAATCGGCCTGGCCCGGTTCGAGTGGTGCGCCAACCGAATGCAAGCACGGCACCCAAGGACCGTCGCCGAGCACGTCGAGGGCACCTTGACCCATGCGGGTCATGATCCGCATACTGACTGCCACGTAGGCCGAGTCGGTGAGCTGCACCCCGATGTGGGCGATCGGCGAACCGAGGGGACCCATCGAGAATGGCACGACGTACATCGTGCGTCCCTTCATCGCGCCCGTGTACAGCCGCACCATCTCGGCGCGCATCTCGGCCGGATCTCGCCAGTTGTTGCTCGGCCCGGCATCGGCGGCATCGGTCGAGCAGATGTACGTGCGGTCTTCGACGCGGGCGACATCGCCCGGATCGGAATGCGCCCAGTAACTGTTCGGCCGCTTGGCTTCATCGAGCCGGGTAAAGGTTCCTGCCTCGACGAGGTCCGCGCACAACCGGTCGTATTCGTCTGCGGACCCGTCGCACCAGTACACGGCGTCGGCCTGGAAGATGCCCGCCCACTCGTCGACCCAACGGTGAAGCTGGGAGTTACTGCTGGTTGCTGCCATCGAGTCACGCTCACTCTGCTCAGGGGGGCACGCCGCGGTGCCCAAGGTGAACCTCCCCGCGGCTCAGTAGCCGGGGGTACCCATATCGGCTTCGGAGCCGAGACGCAGCCGCGTCGCTCGTCCGCCGTCGTCAAGATCGAAGATCACTCGCTGGCCTTGGCGGACCATGCGAAAAAGCGAGCCGACCAGCGCCTGAGGCGACAGGTCGTACTCGCTCAAATCAGTATCGGTAATGACGATGCCCGCGCCCGACTCCGGGTCGTACGCCTTGATCACACCTTGCATGACTCAGCCCCGTGCACCGTCGTCGTCGAAATCACGTCAGGATCAAGAGGCCGAGCCGGCCTTGACGATCTTTCCGGCCTTGATACAACCGGTGCACACGTGCATCCGCTTGGGGGCCCCATTGATCAGCGCACGGACGCGCTGGATGTTCGGGTTCCAACGACGCTTGGTGCGCCGGTGCGAGTGGGACACGGCCATACCCCACGAGGGATGCTTGCCACACACTTGACACACTGCTGCCATGACGAAATCCTTCAATCCGAAAACCGGTAACCCGAAAAAATCGGGTGGAGGGACGATATCAGCGGCGAGTGAATGAACCCAAGCCCCGATGCCCCTCACAATGAGCGATCTTCACGATACCGCCTATCTTCGACGGCGATCGGGTGCAGCCGGCGCAAGCTGTCGTCGCGCTCGATGCCGAGGTGAACGACGATGCGTAGGTCTGGCTCTCCGGCCGGCACCAGTTGCTCGGTTCGAAACTGCAGCAGGCCCGCCACCGGGTGATGGAACGTCCGTACCCGTTCGGAGAAGCCACCGACATCGTGACGCGGCCACCATGCAGCAAACTCCGCGCTGGCCGCCGTTAACCGACCGATGAGGTGGAGCACTGCAGGGTCGTCGCGAATCGGCGTGATGTCGGCCCGAAACTGCGAGAGCACCCGCCGAGCCTCGGCTTCCCAGTCCCCGATCAGCTGCCTGGCGTCGGGTTCGGCGAAGACGATCCACACCAGATTGCGATCGGGGGGCTGGAGGCGGGCGAACGCCGGATACAGCAGCCCCTGGGACCGGTTCCAGGCCAGCACGTCCCAGCGGGGCCCGAGCACATAGGCGGGGCACGGATCGAGCGCGTTCAGCAGGCCGACAACACCCTCCGGGGCAGCATCATGACCGGGCACGACCCGTCGGCGAGCAGGATGCCCGGCCAGCGCGACCAAGTGGTCGACTTCGACGGGATCGAGCCGCAGGGCGCGGCCCAATGCGTGGAGCACATCCAACGAGGCGTTGATCGGTCGGCCCTGCTCAAGCCACGTGTACCAACTCACCGAGACCCCGGCGAGGTGGGCGACTTCCTCACGCCGCAGCCCGACGATCCGCCGCCGGGCACCGCCGACGAGCCCCACATCCGATGGAGCCAATGCCGCTCGACGTTGGCGGAGAAAGTCGGCGAGGTCCGATCGCCGGTCAACGGGCATCGCTCAGTCATAGCGCATGACCAACGATCAAGCATGATGGTGGTGGCACTCCCCCGATCTCAGCGATTCGGTCGACCGTTCGGCTGGCCGACTGGTCGGGTCGTTACCATGAGTGCCGTGCCAGCTCTGGAACAGTTCAGCGTCGCCGCAATCCGGCAGACCGTCACCGGCTTTCGCGACGCGATGAAGGCACATGCGAACCGGATCAATCGCCTCAACGTCTACCCGGTTCCCGACGGAGACACCGGAACGAACATGTCGCGCACGCTCGATGCTGTCGTGGCTGAACTCGACGCGGCCGACGACGACCTTGCGTCCACCTGCCAGGCAATCAGCCACGGCTCGCTGATGGGGGCCCGCGGCAACTCGGGGGTCATCTTGTCGCAGATCCTCCGAGGCCTTTCGGGAGTGCTTGCCCGCAACGAGGACGCCTCGCCGAGCGCGGTCGCCGACGCCCTCGTCGCTGCGTCGGCCG
>JANNNL010000040.1:0-3247 GCA_031398525.1 Actinomycetes bacterium
GGCGGAGATGTCGAGCAGGACGTGGGTGGTGACCGAGCTGAAGATGCAGACCTCGCCGTTGGTTCCGAGGCCGGTGACGATCAGGTTGGCGACGGCGTCGCCCTGGCGCACGTTGAGGTTCGAGACCTCGGGAACCGTCGCTCCACACGGGTAGATCGACAGGTACCCGTCGCTCGTCGGGTCGACGGCCGTCAGATTGCCGACGATCCCGACGCCGTCGGTGGGCTTCGGATCGCCACCGGCGATCAGGTCGACGCGTCGTTCTTGACCTGCAGAAACGATGACCGACCGGCGAGTGTCGAGAACGCGGGCGGGTTCACGCAGCCCGACTCGCGCGGCGCCGGGCAACGACACGGCCTCGATGTCGACGATCAGGTCGGTCGCCGCCGAACTGAACACGCAGAAGTCTCCCGGGCCGCCGATCCGGTTGGCGACGATCGCCGCTGCGGCGACGTCGCGCCCGGCGGTCATGTTCAGATTCGATGCTTCGGGTCGTGGTGACGAGCATGGTCCGGGGAACACCGTCAGGTACCCGCTCCCGGCGGGCTGCACGGCAGTGATATTCAACGCCAGGAGCCCCGAGCCGACCACCGGCTCGAACCGCCCGGCGGGCACGGTCAACGTTTCTCCCGCAGCCAACCGCCGGGCATCGGGAAGCAGGTGGGTCGTGCCGGGGCGGGTGTCGATCAGCCGCACCGGGCTAGGCAATGGGGTGAGTCCCTCCCCGGCCGGGGCGAGATATCCCGACACATCGACGATCAGGTCGGTCGCCCCGTCGGCATAGACACACAGTGCCCCGCCACTGCCCAGGCCGACGACCACCGAGTTGGCAACGGTCGAGCCGGCAGCCGCATTGACCACGGAGGTATCGGGGCGCGTGCTCCCGCACGGGTACGCCGTCAGGTACGTGGTGACACAGGCATCGACCGCAGTGATCGTTGCGGCGACGCCGACCGCGTCGGTCGGAACGCCTCGCCGACCGGCGATCGGCACCGTGACCGTGCCGTGGTTGTCGACGGGGGTCGACAGCTGCCGTGTATCGACGAACCGCACCGGCGCTGTTAGCGGATACAACCCGGCTGGGCCGGGATTCTCCCATGGTGCGCCTGAAACCCCCGGTGAGACGCGTGCCGATGCACAGCGGTTGACAGGCCGGGGCGGCGGTGGGCCGAGCTTGTCGAGGGCGTCGGCGATCGTGACTGCCATCGCCTGGGTACCGGCCGGTGTGAGATGCAATCCGTCGGCGGCAGCCCAGTCGCGATGTTCGCTGACGGCGGCATCCCAGTCGATCACCGACAGGTCCGGATACTCCACCCGCTTCGCGTTGAGTGTGGCGTTGTGCTGGGCATAGATGGCCGAATACGACCCGGCCTCGTGATAGTTGATCCACACCACGTGTTCGATCCCCCGGCTGCGAGCCTCGGCAAGCAGTGTGTCAATCGCGCCACCGATGGCGACGTCGTTGTAGCCGACCCCGATGATCAATGTTCCGTATGCCCCCGGGTCGGCCTGCAGTGTGTCGAGCGCTGTGGGCGGCGTGACGCCCTGGTAGGCGCAGCTCCGGGCGATGAGCCGACGGCAGACCTTGGCATCGATGGCGAACGAGTGTCGAGCCGCGAGGGTGGCCCGGGCAGTCGATGACGTCTCGATCGCTGCGAGCACTGAATCGCCGATGATCAGGGTATCGGTGACAACCGGCGGAACAGCCGCGGGCAGTGCGGTGGGGAGATTGGCCGGGGCGAATGGCGCAGCCTGCACCGACGTGGCCGGAGACATCAAGATGCCAATCAGACCCGCTGCGAGGGTTATCCCGCACACTCGCTTCAGAACTTGAGCGGGCAGGCGCCGTCGCGGAGCCTTGACCTGGACAGGTAGTCGTCTGCCCGCTCTGGCACTCAGACGTCGGCCTCGTTCTGCCGGCACCATCCGCCCCGTAGGCAAAACGCTATCCACACCACTCATTGTGACCGATGGGCCGGTTGGATTAACCGCGCGTGACGCTCCGCACGATTTCGTCGAATGCCGCGTCGGCATATGCCCGCATTTCGTCGTCGGTCCGGTCTTGGATCGGATGGGGAACGAATACCCGCGCCGAGGGGAATCCGAGGGCCTGCGCCTGGGACTCGGCGGCCTCGACGAACACCGCCGAGGCTACGAAGACACCCACGACACCGCGGGCTTCGAGATCACTGATGTCGTGCACACTGCACGACGTGCAACTGCCTCAATCGGCGAGCGCCTCGATGACCACCTCGCACTGGGTCGCAATCTCGTGGCGCAGGTCGACCGGGGCCGGCTTGGTGAACGTCGGCTTGCTGTAGCGCTTGACGAGCGCGCCCGATGCGACGAGGCGTTCTTCCAAGCGGTCGAGGAAGACGTCGCCGCGCGGCTTGGTGATATTGAGCAGGCCAACTCGCTTGCCGTTGAGCGACGTCGGCCGCTCAAGCAGGGTGCGGTGGGCGATGACCCGTTCCGAGGTGGGATCCAACACGGTGCTCACGGGGTGACCTCCTTGGTGATCGGCTGACTACCGGTGGCCCCATTGGCCCACCCGGCGATGATGGCAGAGAACAATCCGGCGGTGCCGCCGGCGTGGACGATCATGATCCCGCCCGGGCGGAACTTGGGCAGGGTGTGGTCGGCGAAGGCGGCACCGATGCCCTCGGCAATTCCCCCGGCGCCGGCGACGAGTTCCGATCCGGGAATCTGCAGCCGGGCGTGCAACTCATCCTGCAAGCGCTGGCGGTCCCACCCCGACTCGTTGAACACCCGGGCGTGCTCGGGCCCGATGACCAGCAAGACGTCGAACGCGATGACCAGCTTGGAGTGGTGCATGCCACGTAGCCGATCGGCGAACGACGCCGCCAGCGACTCGGCCGTGCGCGACTTTTGATCGACGATCGTATGCGGGCCCTCGCCGGCGAACAGCGTGATCGCGTTGGCACCGGGAGCGACGCCGCGCGACACCACAAATGGCTCCCACGGCGAGTCGGCCTCGTTCTCGGGGAAGCAGAAACTGAGCTTGCCCGGATTGCCGTGGGTCGCCCGGTCGACGCCCTGGGGGCGCCCACCACCGACGTTGCGGATGACCAACTGTAGGGCGCGCCCGATGGTCATGTTGGCGCGATTGCCCTGGCCAAGCACGTTGCCGTCGCCGTTCATCCCGATCGCCATGGTGCCCGGGCCGCTGCAGATAACCACCGGACCAACGGGCATCGTCGTCGCCAAGACGCCGTGGATATTGAAC
>JANNNL010000058.1:0-8000 GCA_031398525.1 Actinomycetes bacterium
GCCATCGCCTTCTTCAACCTGCTCGCGGCGTGGCGCGACGAAGGCTCGCTGGCCGGGCTCGAATTGTCGTGACCTGTTTCCGCACCGAAGTGCGTCGTGACGGCCCGCCGCCATCTGCTGAAGTGCAGAGGTGACCACGCAGCCCGAGTCGACGCCGTCGAGTTACGGACGAGTTCTCTCGGTCTTTTCGCCCGAGTACCGGTCGGTAACGGTGTCGGCGTTGTTGTTGCTGGCGTTGGCGGCGTTCGATGGGATGGCGGTTGCCGCCGCGCTCCCGAAAATCGGTGGTGACCTGGGGATTTCAGGGTTGCCGTGGGTGTTGACGTCGTTCTCGTTGTCGTCGACTGTGACACTATTGGCCGCCGGACCGTTGATCGACTCCCTCGGGGTGCGGCGAACCTACCGGTTCACGCTGATCGAGTTCTTCGCCGCCAGCGTCCTGTGTACGTTTGCTCCCAACCTGTGGCTGCTTGTGATCGCCCGTCTGCTGCAGGGAATCGGCGGCGGCATGGTGATGGCCGTGACGCTCGCCAATGTCGGCCTCACCTACCCCGCGGAGCTGCGGTCGCGGGCACTGGCGGTCAACTCGATGGTGTGGGGGACGATGGCCCTGGCCGGCCCGGCTGCCGCCGCATTCCTCTTATCGATCGTTTCGTGGCGAGGAATCTTCTTCCTCAACCTGCCGCTCGTGTTGTTCGCCGGGGTGATCGGGTGGAACCGGCTGGCCGAGGCGGGGGAGCGCATCGACGAGGACTTCGATGTGCGCGGATTTGTGCTGCTGTCGGTGGTGACGATCGTCGCCCTGCTCAGCCTGTCGACGATTCGGTGGGCATCGCTCGGTGGACTCGCCGTGGCGATCGTGTTCGGCTGGCTGTACTGGCGACATTCGGGTCGGGTCGCGGCACCGGTCGTCGCCCGGCGACATTTGGTTTACTGGCCGTTCGGGCCAATGAACCTGATCCCCTGCATGTTCTTCGCCGGCTCCCTCGCCCTCGATGCCTACCTGCCGGTCTATGTGCAGGGCGCGCTCGGCCGATCGAGCGCGCAGGCGGCGTTCGCCGTCGCGTTTCTGGCGATCGGATGGACGACGGGGAGCCAGATCGCCAGCCGCATGCTCGACCGGTTCGACAACGTCGACGTGATGATGGTCGGGTTCTTCATCACCGTCCCGGCGGTGCTCGCCGGGGCGGTGTGCTACACCGAGCACCTGCCACTCGGTGTCGTGTATGCGTTGTCGGCCGTCCAAGGACTCGGCATCGGCTCGGTGACGAACGCGACGATCAGCCTGCTGCAGCGGATGGCCGCGTCGGGGGAAATGGGCCGGGTCTCGGGCGCCCACCAGTTCATGCGCCACCTCGGCGGAACCCTTGGATTGGCCGCCGCCGGGACCGTCTTGCTCGGTGTTGTGTCGGCGCGGATCGGGAGCGTCGAACCAGTTCGCCGCCTCCTCGACGGTGATGGTGACGCGGTCGAACTGGGCAATCAGACCCGCGCTGCGATCGCCGGCGGGTTCCGCGGCGCGGCGCTCGTGGCGCTGGTCATCAACACCGCCGGCGGCTTGGTCGCCATCTACGCCCGCCGTCGGTATCGCCGCGAGCATGCCGCTGGTTTGTGGGGGGCACCCACGTCGTGACGAGTGATGATTGCTGACTCGTGGGCTGCTACAAACGGAGGCGTCTACAGGCCGCAGGGGGTTGCACGTGTCGCAAGCAGGATTGAATGCCGTTCGTTTGGCGGTCGAGGAGGTCAAGTCGGTGATCACCACCCTCACCGACGAGGAATGGGCGATGGCGTCGGGTTGCGTCGGTTGGTCGGTGAAAGACCTGGTCGCCCACATGAGCTCGAACTACAAGGAGATCGTGTCGCCATCGCCGCCCCCCGACGAGCCGGTCAACCTGCCCGCCGAACGGATGATGGACATGCTCGTTGAGCCCCGCAAAGAGTGGAGCAACGCCGAGATCCGCGACGAGTACCTCGCCTACTGCGATGGCGCGCTCGCCGCACTTGGTGCACTACAGGACGAGCCGATGGCGTCGACGAAGGTGCCGCTCGCCGATCTGGGGACCTACTCGCTACATCAGTACGCCGACGCGTTCGCTTTCGATCACTACTGCCACTTACGGGTCGACCTGCTCGCTCCTTCGGGTCCGATCACGCGCAAGGTTCCCGAAGCTGATGCGGCCCGTATCGGCCCGGCGGTCGGCTGGATGCTGGCCGGCATCCCGCAGATGCAGCCCGGCTTGGAGCAGTCATTGACCGCTCCGATCTCGCTCGTGCTCACCGGTCCCGGCGGCGGCACCTGGCGTCTCGCCGCCGACGGCGAAGGCGGTGCGATCACCGTCACTGAGGGAGCGACCGGCGATGAAGTGGCCAAGGTCAGCAGCAACGGCCACTCGTTCGTGATCTGGGGCACGGTCCGCGAGCCGTGGCGTGACCACTGCTCGGTCAGCGGCGATGCCGCCGTCGCCGAAACCTTCTTCGACGCCCTCAACATCGTCTGAGTTGCCACAGTTGCCACAGTTGCCACAGTGGAGCCAGGCAGTGAGAAAACCGCGCACCGGACTCCCAGGTTCGGTCGTCGCCCGCTATGCCACGGGTGATGATGGCGTGATCAGGTCGAGATCGTTCGGACCTCGCGCGATCAGCGCTGCGAGCGTTGCAGCTTCGACCGGTCGGAAGTCCCAGGCGTCACTGCCGACATTGATCATCCGGCCCCGTTGCCGCCACCGTTCGTGGACGTGCCCATGGACTAACCACTCGCCGGCATCGACTGGCCGCTCGTCGACATAGCGATCGTGATCGTGGCTGTCACCGCGATACGGGAAGTGGCAAGCGAGCACGTCGAAGCTCCCGATGGCCAGGTTCAGCGAGCCCTGCTCGACTGCGGTGAAACCGGCATCCAGATAGCGCTCCGTCCAGCCCTCGGCGCGGCGCCCGTGGCCCGACCAGCATCGGTCGTGGTTCCCTGCGAGCAGGAGCTTCGTGCCGTTGAGTTCGTCAATCAGCGCCAGCGACTCGGTGATCCGGCCGAGGGCGACGTCGCCGAGCACCCACACCGTGTCGTCGGGCGCGACGGTCTCGTTCCATCGCTCCACGAGTGCCATGTCCATCTCGTCGACGTCGGCGAACGGTCGGTCGCAGTAACGGATGATGTTGGCGTGCCCGAAGTGAAGATCGGAGGTGAACCACGTTGTCATGACCCCACCATCGTGCCTGAAATCGCCATCGCATCGGTGGGGACTTTCGAATCAACGGGTGGCTACCCTCGGTCCCCGAGCGATGCGCCGGAGGAATCCATGTCTCAACAGACCATGAACTGCACCGGGTTTCTCCATCCGGGGGCGATGGGCGCCTCGGTGGCGGCGATCTGCGCGGGCGAACGCGTGTGGTGCGGGGAGGGTCGTTCGTCGGCCACTCGTCGTCGGGCGGATGGGGCCGGTCTCACGGATGTCGGTGGGCTCGACGCGCTGGTGAAGCGGTCGGACGTGATCGTCGCGGTGTGTCCACCGAGCAGTGCGCTCGATGTCGCCCGCGCTGTCGCCGCCCGCGGCTACCAGGGCGTATACGTTGACGCGAACGCCATCGCGCCGGCAACGGCCCGGTTGATCGACGAGTTGTTCGAACACTTCGTCGATGGTGGGATCGTCGGTCCGCCGGTGCGGTCGGCCGGTTCCACTCGTCTGTATCTCTCGGGTGATGCTGCTGCCCCCGTTGCAGCGAGGTGGGCTGACGGACCGCTGGAAGTCCGCATCGTCGAGGGTGGTGCCGGCGCGGCCTCGGCGGTGAAGATGTGCTTCGCTGCGTGGACCAAGGGCACCTCGGCGATGCTGCTGGCGATCCGGGCGCTGGCCACGGCCGAACGGGTCGACGAAGCGCTGCTCGGCGAGTGGGCGACGTCATTGCCGCATCTCATCGCCCAATCCGACGTCGCCGCGGCCACCGCCGCACCGAAGGGCTGGCGTTTCACCGGAGAGATGCTTGAAATCGCGGCGTCATTCGAAGCACACGGCCTTCCCGGTGGATTCGGTCACGCCGCAGCCGAGATCTACGACCGTCTCGCTGAGTTCAAGGACACCACCGACGCCACGCTGACCGATGTCGTTGCCGCGCTCAATCGGCCGGTCGGGCGTACTCCAAGTCGGTGAGATAGCCCGCAAGTTTGATCCCCGAAAAGACCACAGCTCCCTGCGAGGTAAGGCGGCTGCCGTCGTGCAACGCAACGGCGACGTGTACTCCGCCGCGGCGACTGGGAGCAGCTTCGAAACCTGCCACCGTTGACCACTCGACAAATCGAGGGAGGCCGAGATATCGCGTCACCGTCACCCCACGATGATCCGCGCTGACCCCAGCTCGGCGACCATGGACGAGCAACGCAATGATGCCGATCGCCAACGCCCCGCTGACAATTCTGCCGCTCACGCTGGTCGCACGATTCAGAGCCGCGCCAATCGCGGCGAGTCCGATGACTCCGTAGACACCCAGAAAGGCCCACCACAGTCCGAGCGTGCGGACTTGTACCCGGCTGGGGGTGGCTGAGTCCGGCGGTCGCGGCATTGTCAGGTTCTATCTGATCGGCGAGCCGTGTGTTCGCGTTTCGATCAAGGGCGTGTGTCGATCAGCTCGGACGGTGGAACTCCGACGTGCGATCGACCCGGGCCACGTCGGATCGGTACGAGTCGTACCAGCGGTCGCGGCCGGTGTGCTGGGCCTGTTGATGCGAGGCGACTCGCCGCCACGAGACCATCGCGGCGATCGACGACCAGCGCGAGACCGTGATGCCGGTACCCCCATCGCTGCGGACTGAGTCGACGCCGATGAATCCCGGCTGCTGCGACGCGAGCGTGTCCATCTCGGTGGCGGTGGTGCTGTACCCGTCGCCGTCGCTGCCCGCCGGACGTTGGTTGGCAAACGCCACCGTCCACACCTGCGACGGTAGATCGCCGCCGGCGAGTCGTTCGAGCACCACGGCATGATGGGCTTCGATATCGACCCGCTTGTGCACCGCTGTGGTCGACGCCGGATGTTTCTCCAACTTCGCCGCCGGCCGCCGCGGCCGAGTGACCAGCTCGCCGGTACAGTTCGGGCAAATGCCAAGCAGCGCCCACGTGGCGCACCGCGAACAGAACGTGCACTCATACGTACAGATCCGAGCATCATCGCCAGCGGGGTCGAGGAGAGTGGCACAGTGCTCGCACGAAGGCCGAAGTTCCAACATGAACCTCAACCTACCTACGGCCGACCGCTCGGGTCGATGACTTTGAAACCGCTTCAGGACTCCCGGGCCCGCTGTCGAAGTACCGAGCTCGATTGGCGACCGCTCCCCAGCATCGCCAATTGGCGTCAGATTTACCTCAGAATCCCATACTGGGGAGCACCTCGGCAGCCTTGGCCGAGGGTGCCTGGTGAGGCCCAGTTAGACGTTGAAGCGGAACTCGGTGACGTCGCCGTCTTGGAAGAGGTATTCCTTGCCTTCGACGCGGAGTTTGCCGACTTCTTTGGCTTTGTTCCACGAGCCGAGGTTGAGGAGTTCGTCCCACTGGATCACCTCGGCGCGGATGAAGCCGCGCTGGATGTCGGAGTGGATGCGGCCGGCGCACTCGGGGGCCTTGGAGCCGGCGCGGTAGGTCCAGGCTCGCGACTCCTTGTCGCCGGTGGTCAGGAAGGTGCGCAGTCCGAGCAGGTGATACGCCGAGCGGACCATGCGGAACAGGGCACCTTCGCCGAGCCCGAAGCCTTCGAGCATCTCGGCGCGTTCGTCGGGGTCGGTGATGGTGGCCGCTTCGGCTTCGAGTTGCACGCACATGCCGATGACCTCGACGTTGTCGCCAGCTGAGGTGAACTCGTCGCGCACGGTCTGCTCGATCTCGGCGATGCGGTCGAGCTCATCTTCGCCGACGTTGACGACGGCTAACACCGAGCGGTTCGTCAGCAGGAAGTACGGCGCCAGCAGCTCGCGCCACTCGGCCTTGAGTCCGGCGCGGTACAGCGGCTTGCCATCGGACAACGCGTCGTACGCCGCCTGCAACGCCTCGATCTCGTCGCCGAGCGTTTTGTCGAGCTTCGACTGGCGCTGAGCCTGGCCGAGCCGCTTTTCGACGGTCTCCAAGTCGGCCAGAGCAAGTTCGATTTCTACAATCCGCAGATGCTCCAACGGGTCGGTCGGGCCGTCGACGTCGCCGTCGACGAAGGCTCGCAGCACGAACACGATCGCGTCGACCTCGCGGATGTTGGCGAGGAACTTGTTCCCCAAACCTTCACCCTTCGATGCCCCTTCAACCAGGCCGCCAATGTCGACGACCTGCACCGAGGCGTGCACGATGTTGCGGGATTTCGACATCACCGCCAACTGGTCGAGACGTGAGTCGGGCACCTTGGCGACCCCGATATTGGGGTCCTTCGTCGCAAAGGCATACGGCGCGGCGAGAGCGCCGCCGCCGGTGAGTGCGTTGTACAACGATGACTTGCCCGCGTTGGGGAGGCCCACTAGGCCGAAGCGTTCCATACCGAGTAGTCGAGGCTACCTGGTGGTCACCCCTCGGGAGTGATGAGCCGCACGGTGGTCTCATCGGTCACGACATATCGCCCGTCACCGATGGCCGCGGCACCCGTGGCGCAGCCGGCTTTGACGATTGTTCCGGCCCGCTCAACAGTGTCATCGGCCTGCAGCGCGTAGGCCCGCATCTCGCGATCGAGATACCCGCACACACCAATCCGGCCGTCGGGGGTCAACACCGCGGCACTCGGCGCCCGCTGGGCCGTTTCGGGCAAGACGGCGGAGCCAAGGCGCTCGTCGACACCGTCGGGCGCGTTGTCGGCGACGATTACCTCGCCGTCGCGGACGACGAAGGCGAACGGGTTGTGCCACCCCTCGCTGAGGATGGTTGGCGTCTGCTCCACGGGTCCGTCGGGGTCGAGGGTCAGGATCCTGCCCGCCAGTTCAGGATCGGCCACGAGCTCGCCGAGGCCGACGACCAAGCGCCCGTCCAACACCTCAAGGTGACCGCCGATGGCTTTGACGTTGGTCGGCGGGCCAAACCAAACGGCCCGCAAGGACGGTTGAATCTCTCCGATGACCAGGCGTTGGTCGCCGACGCGGGTCCACGCGCCATATACCTTGTCGGCCACTACCGCGAGACCGATCAGGCCGCGCTGCTCACCCGACGAGTCGACCTCGACCTGGGCGACGAGTATCGGTTCCGAGCCGGGACGGTCGAGATCGATACGCATCACGCGCCCAGTCATCCGCTCGGCGTAGATCACCGTCTCGGTTTCGATCACGACGGGAGAGACCGGCGCGGCCGCTTTCCACTCGATGATCGTCGGGCCACCCGAACTCCCACCACACGCGGCAACCGCAGCACCAGCAATGACGATTCGGACAACTGAATGTGAGTAAGAGCTAAGCACGGGCGACGAGATTACGACGGGAGTAGTCTCTATAGCGATGTCTCCTGTTGAGGCGCTCGAACGTGCCATCCACTACCTTGACCGGGCCCACGAGTCGGGGTTCAAGACCAAGGCGTTCGTGCGGGCCCTGGATGTGATCCGCTCGCTGGAACCTACCGAGGTCGAGGAGCGGGCCGCTGCCGGCACCCTCACCCAGCTCGACGGCATCGGTGATGCGACGGCCCGATTGATCAACGAGGGTCTCGACGGCGGTGACTCCGCGTATCTGGCCAAGCTCGATCGCGAGACGCAGATTGTGATGACCCCTGGCGGATCGGCGTACCGCGACGCACTCAAGGGTGACTGCCACATGCATTCCCGCTGGAGTGATGGCGGCGCGCCGATCGACAAGATGGCCCGCACCGCTGCCGCGCTCGGTCACGAATACATCGTGCTCACCGACCACTCGCCCCGCCTCACCATCGCCCACGGCCTGAATCGGGATCGTCTGATCGAGCAGATCGGTGAGATCGCCGCGCTCAACGAGGAGCTTGCCCCGTTCCGCATCCTGACCGGGATGGAGGTTGACATCCTCGAGGACGGTGCTCTCGATC
>JANNNL010000094.1:0-2207 GCA_031398525.1 Actinomycetes bacterium
CGGTCGACGGGGTGAACATGCTGGCCAACGAGGATCCGGCGATCGTCGGGTTCAAGATCGATCCGACGATGGACATGGGCATCTGGCAGCCGTTGGCCGTCGGCGACTTCGTCTGGAACGACGCCAACCACAACGGCATCCAGGACGCCGGCGAGGCACCGATCGGCGGCGTAACCGTGATGTTGCTGAATAGCGATGGTACCCCCGCCGTCGATGCCGATGGCAACCCGGTCGCCGCTACGACCACCGACGCCAACGGTCACTACGTGTTCGACAATCTGTTCGCCGGGGACTACCGGATCAAGTTCGCAGTCCCGGCCCGGTGGGTGGTGACATTGCAAATGACAGGGACGGAGTTGAATGACTCCAACCCCGACAGCACCGGCTTGACCCCCGTGTTCACGCTGTCGGCTGCATCGGCGAGCGTCCGTGGAGTGGTTGCAGCCGATGGAACGACGGTGGCCAGACTGATCGATCCGTCGATCGACGCAGGCTTCTGGCAGCCGCTCGCCGTTGGTGACTACGTCTGGTTCGATCTCAATCACAACGGTCTTCAAGACGCCGGCGAGAAGCCGGTTGCCGGGGTGACGGTTGAGCTGCTCAACTCGTCGGGTGGGTCAGTGGCCGATGCCAGTGGCACCCCGGTGCCGGCGGCAACCACCGACGCAAACGGGCACTACGTGTTCGACAACCTGTTGGCCGGGTCGTACCAGGTGAGGTTCTCGAACCTGCCGGCCGGCTACCTGTTCACCAACCAGGCATCGGGTGCCGATCGGAGCGTCGACTCCAACCCCGCCGGCAGCGGTCTGACCCCGATGTTCACCTTGGACACCGCCTCGGCGCAGGTCCGTGGCGTCGTCGGCAGCGATGGCGTCACCACAGCCACCTTGATCGACCCGACGATCGATGCCGGTATCTGGATGCCGCTCGCCGTTGGTGACTACGTCTGGTACGACGCCAACCACAACGGCATCCAAGACCCGACTGAGTTGCCGGTGGTCGGAGCCACGGTGACCTTGCTCGCCGCCGATGGCACACCGGCGATCGGTGGTGACGGGCAGCCTGTCCCGGCCACGGTCACCGATGCCAACGGTCACTATGTGTTCGACAACCTGCCCGCGGGCGTCTACAAGATCTCCTTCACGACGCTGCCGGTTGGCTACGAGCTCACCGTGGCGTCGGCGGCCGGTGGCACATCGGCGAACGACTCGAACCCCGACGCCACAGGCATGACTGCATCGTTCGAGCTGATCGTCGGGGGGATCGACATGCGTCCGACCACATCGAGCGATGGCACCACCGTTGCCTTGGAGATCAACCCGACGATCGACGCCGGGGTCTACCGCTACACGGTCGATCTGGCGCTGTCGAAGACGGCGATCGGCACGATCGTCGCCGGGCAGGTGTCGACGTGGCGGATTGTCGTGTCGAATAACGGACCAGACGCCGAGACGGGCACGATCACGGTGGTTGACACGTTGCCCGCCGAGTTGACCTTCGTCGAAGCGTCGGGCATCGGGTGGGCATGTACCGCCTCTGGCCAGGTGGTGACCTGTACCACTGAAACCGACCTTGCCCCGAATACATCGCTGCCGAACCTGACGGTCAGTGCCAAGGTCAGCGCCGGGGCCTCCGGTGAAATCGTCAACGGTGCCACCGTGTCGTCGCCACGCCTCGACGTCGTGCAGCCGAACAACGCCGCCCAGGCCAAGGCCCCCGTGGTCAAGGCCGGCGCCCTTCCGAACACCGGTGCGGACATCGGTAGGATCGTGGGACTTGGTGCGTTGCTTGTTGCGATCGGCCTCGTCGTTCAAGCCACATCACGGCGTCGCCGCCGGAGCGTTCCGACCGTGTGAGAACGGTTTTGGCGGGGGTGCAATGCGCTCCCGCCAACTCCTCACGGCGATCGGACCGGTCGACCGAGGTTAAGTTCACCATAAGCGGTCGCCGGAGGATCAAGTGGTCCGGCTCTGAACCGTAAACAACGTACGGTGGGAAACTGGTGCTTTAAACACGCGATATGTGGGGTTTGGATTGTCATTACCCCGGTGGTTCTGTTCGACGTCGCCTGCAATCCTGCACCGCCGGAGGGCTCGGTCGGCGGGTGATCAGCCGGCGCGAGTAGGTTCGGCCGTCTGTGATTCCGTCGAGTGTCAACCTTCTGCCCGAGGCTCCGATCGCCGAGATCGTGACACTCGCTCGGCAGG
>JANNNL010000179.1:0-2427 GCA_031398525.1 Actinomycetes bacterium
GTACCGCCTGTGGCGGCCGAGCCCGCTGTACCGGGCCCACCGGCTGGAGCGCCTCCTCGACACGCCGGCCAAGATCTTCTACAAGTACGAGGGCGTCAGCCCGGCCGGCTCGCACAAGCCGAACACCGCAGTGCCCCAGGCCTACTACAACCACCAGGAGGGCATCCGGAAGCTGACGACGGAGACCGGCGCCGGCCAGTGGGGCACGGCGCTGGCGTTCGCCGCCGCCCAGTTCGGCATCGAGTGCGAGATCTGGCAGGTCGCCGCGTCGTACCGGTCCAAGCCGTACCGCCGCACGATGATGGAGATCTACGGGGCGACGCTGCACTCAAGCCCAACGGAGGTCACCGAGTACGGCCGCTCCCTGCTGGCCGAGAACCCCGACCACAAAGGCAGCCTCCGCATCGCCATCTCCGAGGCGGTGGCCATGGCGGCGGCCGATCCGGAGACGCGCTACGCGCTTGGCAGCGTGCTCAACCACGTCCTGCTGCACCAGACGATCATCGGCGAGGAGACGCTGCTGCAGCTGGCCAAGGTCGGCGAGACACCCGACGTGCTCGTCGGCTGTACGGGCGGTGGCTCGAACTTCGGCGGCCTGGCGTTCCCGTTCCTGCGCGAGAAGCTGGCCGGCACGATGAACCCGACGATCCGCTGTGTCGAGCCGGCAGCCTGCCCGAGCCTGACGAAGGGCGAGTACCGCTACGACTTCGGCGACACGGCCGGAATGACGCCGCTGATGAAGATGCACACGCTCGGCCACGGTTTCATCCCCGACTCCATTCATGCCGGTGGCCTGCGCTATCACGGCATGGCGCCGCTCGTCTCCCACCTCTACGAGCTTGGTTTGGTCGAGGCGATCGCCATCCCGCAGTTGGAGTGCTTCGCCGGGGCGCTCAAGTTCGCTCGCACCGAGGGCATCGTCCCGGCCCCCGAGCCGACCCACGCGATTGCCGCGGCGATCCGCGAGGCGATGGCCTGCAGGGAATCCGGCGAGGAAAAGGTGATACTCACCGCCCTGTGCGGCCACGGCCACCTCGACCTCGCCGCCTACGAGACCTACCTCGCCGGGGAGATGGTCGACCTCGACCTCTCCGACGAAGCAATCGCCCAAGCCATGGCCTCCGTACCCGTGGTGTAGTTGGTTCGTTGCCGTCCACCGATATCGCGTGACGTCACGTGGCATCGGCGGCAGACTCTCAGAATGACTACCGGCCGCTCGATCGCATCGTCGTTGATCCGCAGGTCTGCTTCGGCAAACCGACAATCCGCGGTCACCGCATATGGGTATCGCTGGTGCTTGGATACTTCGCGGAGGGGTGGACGCCAGAGGCGATTGTCGACGAATTCCCTGGCTTGGTCATTGACGACGTTCGCGCATGCGTGGCCTACGGGGCCCGACTCGCCGATGTTCGATTTGTCGATCTCGACGAGGTGGTGTGAGGTGCAAACTCGACGAGAACCTCGGCCGATCCGCCGTCGAGGCCCTCGAGTCTGCTGGACACGACGTTTCATCGATCCATCGACAGCAGATGTCCGGTGCCGACGATCGTCGCGTCTTTGGCGTATGCCTTGCTGAAGCACGCATCCTGGTCACCTTTGACCTGGATTTCGTCAACCCGCTGGTCTTCGATCCACGGCCTTCGCGGGAGTTGCTGTGCTCCGGCTTCCCAAGGACGTTGGACCAACGGACCTCCGTGCGGTGATATCGACGCTGTTGGCCGCGCTCAAGTCCGATGACATTGCCGGAGCGCTGTGGATCGCGCGGGCCGGGCGAGTGCGAAGGTGGCAACCACCGGCCGCTTCCGGGCAGATCGACGACGCTCCCTCAGATGTAGCTTGACCGGCGTGGGTTGCGACGAGGGAAGCTGGAGTGACGGATGACTGATTGGGCTGCCAAGACGTGGAAGCTGTTGATCGGTGGGGAATGGGTCGAGGGCGCCGGGGGTACGTATGAGGTGATCAACCCGGCGACCGAGGGCGTGGTCGGGCATGCTCCCGAGGCGTCGGTCGATCAGGCATTGGCGGCCGCTCGGGCTGCTCAGGAGGCTTTTCCGAAGTGGGCGGCGACCCCGGCGGCCGAGCGTGGGCGGCTGTTGCGGGCGGTCGCTGATCGGTTACGTGAACGTCAGGGCGACCTGGTTCCGCTGATCATCGCCGAGACCGGGGCCACCGCGATGGTCGGCTCGCGGATGCAGGTACCCGTCGCCATCGACCGGTTCGACCGCTATGGCCGAGATGCGACCAAAGACATCCGCATCCCGCTGCCGCCTTCGGTGATGCCCGCGACTCCACTGGCCGCGGGCGGGTTGATGAGCGCGATCGTCAACCGCCAACCCGTTGGGGTCGTGGCGTGCATATCGCCCTACAACTTCCCCGTCGTCAACATGGCCGGCAAGATCGCCCCGGCGTTGGCGGTCGGCTGCACCA
>JANNNL010000200.1:0-12849 GCA_031398525.1 Actinomycetes bacterium
GATCGACGGCAAGGGCCACGACCTGAAGGGCGCCGACGCCCTGATCGCGACCACGATCGCCGAGTGGTTCACGACGTTGCAGTCGCGTCCTCGGGGTTGAGTTCTTCGAGTTCGCGGTGCGCAGTTTCGGGGAACCAGCGCAGCACGATGAATGCGACGGCGATCTGGCCCAACGCGAGGACCCCGAGCACCCGGGCGTGGGAGTTGCCGCGGTCGAGGAAGTAGCCGGTGATTTGCAGTCCGATCGCCCCGCTGCACAACGCTGCGGCGGTCACCCAGTAGCCCGCCGCGCTGCGCTGTCCGGTGGGGAACATCTCGGCCCGGTACACCCCGAGCGCGGGGACCGCAGCTCCGCCGACAATGCCGCCGACCAGGGCTGATGCCCACATCGGCCATCCTCCCACGGCGAACGAAGCGAGGACCAAGCTGACGCCGATGATCGCGCTGACCGCCCCCAGGACGCGCCGCCCCGAGCGGTCGGCGATGCGGCCGCCGAGCAGAATCCCGAGGCCCGCCGGGGTTTGGGTGACGAGGGTGAACAGGGCGATGCCGCCCCCCGAATACCCCCGGACCTCGTCGAGGTAGCGGTTCTGGAACAGCGACGCCGGGGCCACGAACAGGTTGGCGAAGAACAGCGCGGCGGCCTGCACCCCGAGCCGACGGCGAGGCATTGCGGGGGCAGGAGCGGCCGCGGCCTGGATGGATGAGTCGGTGGATGAGTCGGTGGATGAGTCGGCGATGTGGCGGGCGGAGTGGTCGAGGAAGCGGCGGGTTTCGGGAAGCCGACGAGCGAGGTCGACGGCCACGACCATCCAGATCAGAGCGAGGACGTACACCCACCGCCAGGCTTCGGGAGCGACGTCGGCGACCCGTAGCGACATCACGCAGATGCCCGCACCGAGCCCGGCGGCCATCGCCA
Organism: Actinomycetes bacterium; assembly: GCA_031398525.1. Lineage (GTDB taxonomy): Bacteria > Actinomycetota > Acidimicrobiia > Acidimicrobiales > Ilumatobacteraceae > JANMJD01. The sequence continues at coordinate 920 of JANNNL010000200.1, forward strand.
GCACGCTCACTGCGTAGGCCCGGGAGTTGCGCGGCATGATCTCGGCGGCCATCACGGCGATCAGCAGGTCCATCACCAGTCCGAGCGACCGTCCGACCGCCTGAGTGGCGGTGAGCACCGCGAAATTGGGGGCCAACGCACCCAACGAACACACGGCCGGGGCGACGAAGGCGAGGAACTGGATCAGCCGTCGTCGTCCCAACCGATCGGCCAACAGGGCGAATGGTAGGCCCAACACGATCGCCAACCGCACGACGGTGCCGGCGTTTCCCTGAGCCGAGTTCGACACGTCGAATGTCTTGGCGGCGAACCCAACGGTCTGGGTGAACAGGGTGTTGGTGAACGCCGCGCACATCGACGCCGCGGCGAGTAGCCCGATCACCAGGATCTGGTCGGGGGTCAGCCGGTCGGGTGGTGCCCACCACGGCTGACGACCGGCCGGGTGACCCGCCGCCGGTCGGTTGCGGAGGGAATGCCAGACGAACGGGGCGAACACCCAGCCGAACCAGGGCAGGCCGACGCGGTAGCGGGTCACCTCGTCGATCGAGCCGTCGGAGCGAGTCGACAATGAGCGTTCATAAGCGGCCATCGGGCCCTCGGCCTGCTCGAAACGGCCGTCGGGGCATTGACGTTCGAGGATTAGGTCATCGCGCGGAGACGCCATCCAGCTCACATCGGTGGTGCCGTCGGCGGCCCAGTGCCGTCGGACGGTGGGCATCGTCACGAAACTACCTCGGTCATCACCACTCTGCGGGGTCGGCGACGGCATACTGGCATTTGTCATGGATTCGATCGTCGTTCGCCGCTCCGGCCCGTTGCTCGGCACGATTCGTGCCCCGGGGGCCAAGAACTCGGTGCTCAAACTGATCGCCGCCACCCTCCTCGCCGATGGCACCCACCAAATCCGCAACGTTCCGGAGATTGCCGACGTGGCGATCATGACGGATCTGCTCGCCGCCCTCGGTGTCACGTCCGAACCCCCAGTTGATGGGGTGCTGACGATGCACAACTCGGGCAACATCACTCCGGTCGCGCCGTACGAGCTTGTCGAGATGATTCGGGCGTCCATCGTGGTGCTCGGCCCGCTGCTGGGTCGTTTCGGGTACGCCAAGGTCTCACTCCCGGGCGGCGATGACTTCGGCTCGCGTCCGATCGACATGCATCTGAGGGGCCTCGAAGCGCTCGGCGCGACCTTCACGTTCAGTCATGGATATGTCGAGGGCCGGGTCGATGTGCTGCGCGGCGCCGATTTCACCTTGCCGTATCCGAGCGTGGGGGCGACCGAGAACATCATGATGGCCGCGGTGCTCGCCAAGGGCACCTCGGTGATCGACAACGTCGCCCGCGAGCCCGAGATCGCCGACCTGTGTCATGCGCTGGTCGGCATGGGTGCTCAGATCGAGGGAATCGGCTCGTCGACCCTGACCATTCATGGGGTACCGGCCGACGACCTGCGCCCGATGCATCACTCGGTGGTCACTGATCGCCTACAGGTGGCCACATACATCGCCGCCGTCGGGGTGTGTGGGGGAGAGGTGCGCATCGACGAGGCGCGTCCCGAGCACATGGAGACCCTGCTCGACCGCTACATCGAGATGGGGTTGTCGATCGTGCCCCAAAAGGGCGGCATCCTGGTCCACGCACCGCGCCGGCTGACCGCGGTCGATGTGGCCACGTTGCCCTATCCGGGTATCGCTACCGACTACAAGCCGCTGCTCGTCGCCATGTTGACCGTTGCCGACGGCGTCGGCATCGTCACGGAAAACCTCTATCCCGGCCGGTTCCGCTACATCGAGGAACTCCAGCGGCTCGGGGCCGACATTCGCACCGACGGCCACCACGCCGTGGTCCGCGGCAAGCCACTGCTGCAGGGAGCGCCGGTGCGCGCCGTCGACATTCGCGCCGGGGCCACCCTGATCATCGCCGGGCTCGCCGCCGAAGGTGAAACCGTCATCTCCGACACCCACCACATCGCCCGCGGATACGACAACCTCGTCGGCCGGTTGCAATCGGTCGGGGCCGACCTCGGCGAGGCCTGAGCTCGCACCCTGACGTCGTTCAGATCAGGAGCGTTTGTTGCCGTCGTTGTGGCCGGCGCCGATACGGCGGCGGGCAATGACGATCAGCCCGGCGATCACGGCGATCGGGCCGAGGACCAACAGGATCTCGTCCCAACCACCCTGGTGGGCGAGCAGGCCGGTGACGCGGGCCTGCGTTGCGGCGAGCTGCCAACGCCCCGGCGTGAACGGCGTCTGCACGAGGGGGAACGGCGTCTGCACGAGGGGGAACGGCGACAGCATGGGTGGGAATCGTACGGCTCAAGCTGGTTGAATGGCGGTGACATGCGCACTCAGGTTGAAGAGACGATCGAAGCGATACGCCCGGCATTGCACGCCGACGGCGGCGACATCATCTTGCGTGATGTCAACGAAGAGACCGGGGTGGTTTCGGTCACGCTGATCGGAGCCTGTGGCACATGCCCGGCTTCTACCCACACGTTGAAGGCGGGTATTGAGCGGATCATGCGCGACCGGGTTGACGGGGTCACCGAAGTGATCAACGTCGAACTCGACCCGTTGCTCGACGACGCGGCAGCCTGAGCCTCTCCATGGCGGGCCGTTCCCGAGATCCAGGTGAATTGTTCGCGGCCGCTGTCGCCGGTGACCGCGGTTCCCTGGCGCGGTTGATGTCGCTGATCGAGCGAGGCGAAGACGACGCCCGCACCGTGGGGCGGCTGTCGTACCCCAAGGGTGGCAACTCGTACACCGTTGGCCTGACCGGAGCCCCCGGCGCGGGAAAATCAACGCTGACCAGCTCGATCATCGGCCACTTGCGATCAATGGAGCTTGAGGTCGCCGTGCTGGCGATCGATCCGTCGTCGCCGTTCACCGGCGGAGCGATCCTCGGCGACCGGGTGCGGATGCAAGACCACGCCACCGATCCCGGAGTGTTCATCCGCTCGATGGCTACGCGTGGTCACCTCGGTGGATTGTCGCTGTCGACGCCCGAGGCGATCCGCCTGCTCGACGCCGTTGGCCGCGGCTGGGTGCTCGTCGAGACCGTCGGCGTCGGCCAGGTCGAGGTCGAGATCGCCGGCAAGGCCGATACCACCGTCGTCGTTGTCAACCCCGGCTGGGGTGACTCGGTGCAGGCCAACAAGGCCGGGCTGATGGAGATCGCCGACATTTTCGTGATCAACAAGGCCGACCGCAAAGGCGTGGAAGAAACCCACCGCGACCTGGAGCAAATGCTCGACCTGTCCGACTTGAGCCATGACTCCTGGCGTCCGCCGATCGTTCCGGCCGTGGCGTTCGAGGGCAAGGGCGTCCCAGAACTGTGGGATGTCGTCACCCAGCATCGGGAGTTCATCACGAACAGCGGCGAACTGGCTCGTCGGCGCGAGTTCCGCCTGCGCCACGAACTGCGTGAGATCGTTGCTCGGCGTCTCGAACAGAAGGCTCGCGACATCTGCACGGGCGACCGCTGGGACGCGCTCACCGATGGTGTCTTTCACCGGACGGTCGATCCATGGACTGCCGCCGACGAAATGCTGGAGGGCGTTGGCGGATGAGCGCGCCGGGTCTTGAGGCAGCCCGAGCGGTTGGGTGAGGCTGAGCCTGGGTCGACATCGAGTTCGGGGACTACCGTCGGGACCATGCCCGACGACGCCGCACCGCTTGTTCTGCTCGATCGCCGTGACGACGGCGTTGCCGTCGTCACGCTGAACAACCCCAAGGTCAACGCGTTGTCGACCGCACTGCTCGGCGAACTGAAGGCGATAGCCGACGCGCTGATGTCCGATCTGCCTGGGGCGGTCGTCGTCACCGGGGGAGACCGCATCTTTGCTGCAGGGGCGAACATCGCCGAGTTCGGCGGCCCGCATGAAGCTGCGGTCATCACTCGTGGCTTCCATGAGGCGCTTGACGCGTTGGCTGCGATCCCCCGCTTCGTGATCGCCGCAGTCAGCGGCTACGCGCTGGGCGGCGGATGTGAGCTGGCGTTGGCGTGCGACTATCGAATTGCGTCGACCAAGGCCGTGTTCGGCCAACCCGAGATCTTGCTGGGCATTCTTCCCGGGGGTGGCGGGACGCAGCGGCTGGCCCGCACGATCGGGGCGTCCAAAGCCAAAGAGTTGTGTCTCACGGGTCGTCAGGTGCGCTCCGAGGAAGCGCTACGGATGGGGCTGGCAGATGAGGTTGTCGAGCCTGAGGCACTGCACGATCGCGCGTTGGCGCTCGCTGGCGAGGTGTCCCGAGGCGCGCTGGTCGCCCAGGCGCTGACCAAACAGGCGATTGACGAAGGCTTGTCGGTGTCCTTGGCCGACGGGCTGCTGCTCGAGCGCCGATTGTTCACCGAGGTCTTTCACTCCCAGGACAGCCGTATTGGGGTTGCGAGCTTCCTCGAACACGGGCCGGGCAAGGCGGAGTTCACCGGCCGATAGGCAGCATGCGTTCTTCTTTCCCTCATGAATTCATGACTTCGCCATCACCACAAGCGGTCGAACGGCTATCATGAGTGAATATTTGACCGGGGATGTGATGGTATGCGGAGCACGCTGGGGGCCGATGTGACGATTGACGACTCGTCGTCGGACGGTGATCTCGTGACCGGCAGCGCATGCGCCTGAGCCCGCTGACTGCCCGTCGTCGCACTGCTGCGCTCCTCGTCGGTCTGGGCCTGTTGTTCGGAAGCGTTGCGGGGGGCGTGCTCGTTGGCCGCGAACGGGCCCGCAACCAGCAGGATGCCGGGCTGATCGCCGAGGCCGGTATTCAACGAGCTGCGTTTGGTGACTTTGCCGCCCGGGTCAACGACGTGGTCTTGCTACTCGCCCAGAACGCCGCGTTGCGCGACTTTCTCTCGGTGACATCGCAGGCCGACCGCCTCGACGTGATCGAGGACGTTCAAGAGGCGCTCGGGTTCGTCGAGACGCTGTATCCGGGTCGACTCGCCGAAGTGTGTTTCATCGAAAGTTCGGGGGCGGAACAGGCGTGCATTGCTCGGGGCGTCGTCACCCCGCCCGACAGGCTGGTACCCGATCGGTCGGGAGAGGACTTCTTCGCTCCGACATTGAACCTTCGTCCCGGCGAGGTGTTTCACAGCGATCCGCACCAATCGAAGAATGTTGGCGAGTGGGTGCTCACCTACAGCACCCCCGTCATCGACGACGACGACCGGGTTCGTGGAATGGTCCACTTCGACCTGAGTATCACCGGACTGCGCCAACAGGCCGCCGAACAGGCCGATGGGCGCGAGGTGATGCTGGTCGACGCCCGAAATGGCGATGTGATCGTCGACACCTCGACATCGGGGGTCGAACCGACCCCGAACCTGGCCGACCGTCGTTTCGCCGCGCTCGTCGCTACCAGCCCGTCGGACGGAGTGGCGACTATCGCCGGGAACCGGGTCGCGTTCAGGCGATTGGCAACGGGGCCCCACGCAGTCAACGACTGGTACATCGTCGTTGCAGACCCGAACCATGGAGGCTTGTTCGGCCAGCGGACGGCGTGGCAGATGGCCCTGTCGGCGATTGCCGTGCTGCTCTCTGCGCTGTGGATCTGGGGAATGTGGATGGACAGCCGCCGTCTGCAACGGGCAGCCGAGACCGACGCCCTGACCGGGTTGCCAAATCGTGCACACCTGCACCGGGTCATCGGCGAACTCCTCGCGGACCGCGACGACGACCATCTCGGGGCGGTGATGATGCTCGATCTCGACCGCTTCAAGGAGGTCAACGACACCCTCGGCCACCACCAGGGCGACGTGCTGCTGAGCATTGTCAGCGAGCGGCTCCGACGCTGTGTGCGACCGAGCGACGTTGTCGCGCGTCTCGGAGGTGACGAGTTCGGTGTGCTGCTCCGCCACATCGACTCGCCGACCGACGCGATGGTCGTCGCTCGCCGGATTCGTGACGAACTCGGCCTGCCCTTCGGGTTGGGTGACGTCACCATGCAGATTGGCGGGAGCGTCGGCGTTGCCCTCATTCCCGAGCACGGCATGGACGTCCATCTGCTGTTGCAGCGGGCAGATGTGGCGATGTACGACGCCAAGACGAGTGGTCGCGGCTGGACGATGTATCAGGCCGAGCGTGATCCGTATGGCGACAACCATCTCGCGTTCGTCAACGACCTGCGAACGGCGATTGACGTGGGCGGCAACGTGAGCAGCGACCGATCGTTCGACGCTCACCGGGTTGGTGTCGCTGGAACCATCGAGGTCCACTACCAGCCGATCATCGACCTGAACAGTGGAGAGGTACAGGCGGTCGAGGCCCTCGTTCGTTGGCGCCACCCAGCGCGTGGGCTTCTCGACCCGGCGGCATTCGTGCCGATAGCGGAACGTTCAGGGCTCATCCGCGAGATGACGACCACGGTGGTTCGCCGGGCGATGGACGACGCGATGCGTTGGCATAGCGAGGGGCTCGATGTGGCGGTCGCCATCAACCTCGCTGGGGTGTCACTGCGCGATACGTGGGTGGTCGAGGAGATCGCTGAGCTGTTGGGTGACGTGGCTCGGCCGCTGATTCGGATCACGGTCGAGATCACCGAGAGCGCAATGCTGATCGAACGAGAGCGGGCCAACGAGTGTCTCAACCGGCTGCGGGCTATCGGGGTACGGGTGGCCCTCGATGACTTCGGCACCGGCTACGCGTCACTGGTGCACTTGAAGGAACTGTCGGTCGACTCGCTCAAGATCGACCATCAATTCGTCGCCGCGATCGGCACGAGCGAGATCGACGAGGTGATCGTGCAGTCCACGATCGCCCTTGGTCGAAGCCTGCGGATGGAGGTGATCGCCGAGGGGATCGAACGCGCCGAAACCCTTGATCGCCTCGTCGCCTGGGGCTGCACGATGGGTCAGGGTTATCTGATTGCACGACCGATGCCGATCGACGAACTGCTCGTCTGGCTGCGGGCCACCGCCCGCGATGGCCTTACTGGGTGGCCCAGGCAACCCGTCCGAGCTCCAACGGGTTCGACTGTCCAGGGTGGCGGGGACTGACCCGTACCGTGCAGCCGTAGGGGCCCCCATCTGTGGCGACGAACGAGTCGGTGCCCCGCCAGTTGGCACCATCGGCCGTCAAGGTCAGCGGAACCACCGAGGCGTCGATGATTTCGTCGGTGCCTCCGAGCGGGCCGTGGACAAGTTCGGCGACGACATCGTCGGGACCCAACTGCCCCAACGAGATATGAGCGACGACGAGGCGGCGGCCAGCGGCGTCGGCCGCCTCGAGTGCCGGAACGGTGACACGAACCTGCGGCCAAGCGGCGATGACCCGTGCCTTCCAGCTGGCGAGGTCGCGAGCGACCGCCCCGGCGTCGGCCGCGAGCGCGGTCGCCCGGGCGGCGGCGGGCTCATACATGTCGGTCACGTACTCGCGAACCATGCGCGCCGCGGTGAACACGGGCCCAATCGTCGCCCAGCCATGCTTGACCTGCTCGAGCCACCGCTTGGGCATGCCGTCCTGGCGGTCGTAGAACGTGGGGATGACGCCGGATTCGAGCACGTGAAAGAGGCTTTCTGCCTCCATCTTGTCGCGCCAGGCCATGTCGCCCTGGTCCTCGAACGAGTCGATCGCCCAACCATTGCGCCCGTCGTAGGCCTCGTCCCACCAACCATCGAGAATCGAGCAGTTGAGGGCACCGTTGAGCGCCGCCTTCATCCCCGAAGTACCGCACGCCTCGAGCGGCCGCCGGGGGTTGTTGAGCCATACGTCGCACCCGGCGTACATCATCCGGGCGATGGCCATGTCGTAGTCGGGGAGGAAGAGGAATCGGCCATACGCCTGGCTGGTGCGGCCGAATTGCTCGATGCCTTGAATCATCTGCTTGCCGGGCTCATCGGCCGGATGAGCCTTGCCGGCGAAGACGAACTGCACCGGCCGGTCGGCCGACCCGAGCAGGGCGGCGAGTCGCTCGGGTTGCGACAGCAGCAGTGTGGCGCGCTTATATGTGGCAAAGCGACGGGCGAAACCGATCGTGAGGGCGTCGGGATCGAGGACGTCGCGGCCGAGGTGGACTCGGACCGTGCCGACCAGCTGTGAACGCCCGGCGTTGCGGGCCGCCCATACCTCGCCGTCGTCGAGCTTGATCGCCGCATCCCACGAAGCCGCATCGGCCCCATCCCAAATCGGGTGGACGCCATCGCTGAGTAGCTTGGCGATGCGCGGGGCAACCCAGGTGTGGGCATGGACGCCGTTGGTGACCGACGAGATCGGTACCTCAGCGACCGGCAGATCGGGCCACAACCCCTGGAACATCTCGCGGCTGACCTCGCCGTGCAGCTTGGCCACGGCGTTGGCGCGTCCGGCCAGCCGAAGGCTCATCACCGCCATGTTGAAGCGGGTGTCGTTCTCGTCGGCGCGCAACCCGAACGTCATCAACTGATCGAGGCTGATGCCCAATTGGGCGGCGAACCCACCGAAGTATTTCTGCATCAGCTCGACCGGGAACCGATCGATACCGGCGGGTACAGGGGTGTGGGTCGTGAAGACCCCGCCGGCCCGTACGGCCTCGACCGCCTCGGCCAACGCGAAGCCCCCTGCGACGTGCTCGCGGATGCGCTCGAGGGCCAGAAAGCCGGCATGGCCCTCGTTGGTGTGGAACACCTCGGGCCGCAACCCGAGCGCCCGCAGAGCCCGAACGCCTCCGATGCCGAGCACGATCTCCTGGCGGATGCGATGTTCGACGTCGCCGCCATAGAGGCGGTCGGTGATTGCCCGGGCATCGGCGCTATTGCCCGGCACGTCGGTGTCGAGGAGGAACAACGGGGTCCGGCCTACGTCGACTCGCCAGATTGCCACCGCGACGTGTTCGCCGCCTACTTCCAAGCTGATTTGCACCCCGGTCGGGGCCATCGCCAGTCCACTCGGATCTTGCTCGGGAAAGCGTTCCTGCTGCCAGCCGTCCGCGCTGAAGCTCTGGCGGAAATAGCCGTTGCGGTAGAGCAGCCCAATGCCGACGAGCGGAATCCCGAGATCGGAGGCGGCCTTGAGATGATCGCCGGCCAGCACGCCGAGCCCACCGGAGTATTGGGCGAGGGTTTCGGTGAGGCCGAACTCGGGGCTGAAGTAGGCGACCAGGCTGAGCGGCGAATTGTCGCGCTCCTGGAACCAACGGTTGCCGCTGACTGCTTCGTCGAGTTCGCTCAACCGGGCGTCGAGCCGCGCCCGGAAGGTTTCGTCGGCCACCAAGGCCGCCCAGCGACCGGGGGTGACCCGATCGATCAGCTGCACCGGGTCGTGGCCCGACGCGACCCACTGGGTGGCGTCGATCGACTCGAACAGATTTCTGGTCGGCTCGTGCCACGCCCACTGCAGATTGAGGGCCAGTCGATGTAGACCCTCCAGCTCGGTCGGCAGGTTGAGGTCACCACGAAAACGGTGCAGCGCGCGCATCGTCCCAGCCTACTGACCATTTCTGTCGGCTGCGCTATGCCATGCCGTGGCACGAGCCGCAGTCAGCGAGCGAGAACCTGTTGGTAGGCGCTCAGCGTTTGTCGGGCGACCGCTCCCCACGAATAATGCTCGCGCAGAAGTTCACCGGCCTCGAACTGCAATCGCCCAGCGTTCTCCCCACTGTTCAACACCTCCGCAATCAGGTCGGCCAGTTCGTCGCGGTTGCCCGGGGAGAACAGCAGGCCAGCGTCGGTGCCGCCGATGATCTCGCTGAGCCCACCGGTACGCGCCGCGACGATCGGGGCGCCGGCAGCCATTGCTTCGAGGGCGACGAATCCGTACGGCTCGTACAGCGACGGAATTGCGACGCACCCCGCTCGATGCAACAAACGACGGAGCTCGTGTCCGGGCATGAAACCCGCCAGATGGACGAGGTCACCAACCCCCTCCACATCGATCTGCAGTTGAAGTTCGGCGAGATACGGTCCGCGTCCGGCGATGACACACCGAATGTCGGGTACCCGGTGCCGCAGGCGGCCGATGGCCCCAGCGAGCACTTGAAACCCCTTCTCGTAGGCAACTCGGCCCCAGGCGACGACCAACTGCTCGCGGGCCGGAGCAGTCTGGTCGGGGGCCCACCGCTCGACGCTCATCCCATTCGGCACGCGAATCACCTGGCTGGGCGGTAGTTCGAAGCCATCGATCACCTGCTCGGCCATGAAATCCGACAAGCAAATGATCCCGGAGGAGCGATACGCGATCCAGGCCTCGACCGAGTTGACCGCCGACGGCGATCCCGCAGGTACTTCGCCGCCGTGGCGGCCGCGCTCGGTGCCGTGGAACGTCACGATCAACGGCACCCGGCCGAGATCGGCGAGGGTATCGGCAGCCCAGGCGACCTTCCAATCGTGGGCGTGGACGATGTCGGGCCGCCAGTCGCCAAGGAGCCGACGTAGCTTGGCGATCTGGTGATTCGCCGACGCGACCTGGGCGACGGTGTCGTCACCAGGGAGCCAGGGAAGCTCGACCGAGGCCCGCAGGATCCGCACCCCTTCGACCGTTTCGTCGGTCGCGGTGCCCGCAGGTTGGACGGTGAGGACAACGACGTCATGACCGGTTCGGGCCAGTGATCGGGCGAGGTCGACGACGTGCGCGGCAGTTCCCCCGACCGCACCAGGGGGGTATTCCCACGAGAGCATGGCGATTCGCACGGGGGATCACCGTAGTTCCTTCAGGGTCGCTTACTCTTCCTGCCATGTCCGCATCCATCCTCGGGGATATCGACCTCCATCTGATCGGCGAGGGCACGCACCGGCGGCTGTGGGAGGTATTGGGCGCCCACGCCGTGAACTCGTCCGATGCGGAGCAGGGGGTTCGATTCGCAGTGTGGGCCCCGAATGCCCAGCGGATGTCGGTGGTTGGCGACTGGAACTACTGGTCAGAGGGTGCCGACGAACTGCAGATGCAGGGATCATCGGGAGTGTGGGTCGGCGTGGCCGTTCACGCTCGCCCCGGGCAGTCATACAAGTTTGCGCTGACCGGGTCGGATGGGGTGACTCGGATGAAAGCCGACCCGATGGCGCGACAGGCCGAAATGCCACCATCGAACGCCTCGGTGATTGTCGGCCCGGTCGATTTTTCCTGGTCGGACACCCAGTGGAGCGCGAAACGCGATTCGGGAGCCGCGGGTCCGATGCGGGTCTACGAGGTGCATATCGGGTCATGGCGGCCCGGGCTTGGTTATCGGGATCTCGCCGATCCATTGGCCGATCACGTGCAGCGTCTGGGATTCACTCACATCGAGTTGTTGCCGGTGGCCGAACATCCATTCGGAGGATCGTGGGGCTACCAGGTCAGCGGGTACTACGCGCCGACGGCCCGCTACGGCAGCCCCGACGACCTGCGTTGGTTCATCGACCGTATGCACCAACGCGGGATCGGCGTGCTCCTCGACTGGGTACCCGCCCACTTTCCGAAGGACGACTGGTCGCTGGCCAAGTTCGATGGCACTGCGCTGTACGAACACGCCGACCCCCGGCTGGGAGAACACCCCGACTGGGGAACTCATGTGTTCAACTACGGCCGCCACGAGGTGCGCAACTTCCTGATTGCCAACGCGCTTTACTGGTTCGAGGAGTTCCACATCGACGGACTGCGTGTCGACGCGGTCGCGTCGATGTTGTATCTCGACTACTCGCGCCCGGCGGGGCAGTGGATTCCGAATCGCAATGGCGGGCGCGAGAACCTCGATGCGATCGACTTCCTGCGTACGCTCAACGCGGTGGTCTTCGGGCGGCATCCCGGGGTGATGATGATCGCCGAGGAGTCAACGTCGTGGCCGATGGTCACCCATCCCGTCCATCACGGCGGCCTTGGGTTCAGTCACAAGTGGAACATGGGGTGGATGAACGACACCCTTGGCTACTTCGCCAACGACCCGGTGCATCGCCGCTGGCATCACCGCTCGCTCACGTTCGGCCTGCTCTACGCCTTTACCGAACGGTTCGTGTTGCCGCTGAGTCACGACGAAGTCGTC
>JANNNL010000249.1:0-12164 GCA_031398525.1 Actinomycetes bacterium
CACGACTGTAATCGCCGCTACCAACCACGAAGAGCTCCTCGACCGCGCGGCCTGGAGAAGGTTTGAGCTTCGGTTAGAGCTACCCCCACCTACGCACGGGCAAGTGATGGCTTACCTGAAGGTCTACTTGGAGGATCTGCAGCCTCATCTCAACGTGACCGCAACCGTGCTTGCCAAGTCGCTTGGCTCGTCCAACGCGATCAACGTTGCTCGGGCCACGATTCAGGGTCTTCAGGCCCTACAGCGTCCCGATGTAGTCGCCGCTCGTCGTGGATTGAACGCGGATGAGTTCGTGCCCAAGGGCATGCTGCGCGCCTACAACGAACGCAAGCGTCAAGGCGCTGGAGAGGCTCACTGATGGCTTACGAAGGCGAAAACACGATCACCGTCAAGCAGATCAAGTCGGGTATTGGCACAAAGCCCAAGACCCGCGGCACGCTGCGGGCCCTTGGCCTGCGCAAGATCGGCGACACCAATGTATTGCCCGACCGTCCCGAGATCCGGGGCATGATCGCTCGGGTTCCCCACCTCATTCAGGTGGCCGAAGGCTCGGAGAGCTGAAATGCGCGTTGATGAACTCGCCCCGTCCCCGGGGTCCAAGAAGAAGGCCAAGCGAGTCGGCCGTGGTATCGGTGGCAAGGGCGGCAAGACTGCTGGCCGCGGCACCAAAGGCCAGCGCGCTCGCAACACCGTTGCTCGTGGCTTCGAAGGCGGCCAGACCGGCTTGAAGATGCGACTCCCGAAGTTGAAGGGGTTCAACAACCCGTTCCGCATCGAGTACCAGGCGATCAACCTGGACGCGCTCAATGAGCTCGAAGAGGCCGAAGTCACCATTGAGGTACTGCAGGCGCATCGGTTGTCTTCGAAGAACGACTTCGTCAAGATCCTTGCCCGTGGCGAGATCAGCCGCGCGGTTCACGTCCATGCTCACGGTGTTTCCCAGTCGGCTGAAGCCGCCATCGTGGCTCAGGGGGGTAGCGTAACGATCGTGCCGATGCCGTGGCGTGTGCGTCCGGCCGCGCAGGGCAACCAGTTCACGAACCGCTGAGCCGACGAGGCTTCGCGTAGAGTTCACCCGCCCGCCCAGGCACTGCTTTATCTGGCACCGCTACAACTGAGGAGCGACGGTGTTTTCGAACCTGAAGAACATCTTCAAGGTCCCCGACCTACGTAACAAGATCTTCTTCGTGATGATCTGCATCGCGCTGTACCGCTTGGGGGCGTCAATCCGGGTCCCCGGCATCGACAACCAGGCGGTCGACCAGTTGCGGTCATTGGCGAGGAGCCAAGGGGCCATCGGTTTCTTGAATCTCTTCTCCGGTGGAGCGTTCGAGAGTTTCGCGATCTTCGCCCTCGGGATCATGCCGTACATCACGGCATCGATCATCATGCAGGTCCTCGGCGTGGTGATCCCGAAGCTCGAGGAATGGCAAAACGAGGGCGCGGTCGGCCAGCGCAAGATCACGCAGTGGACGCGCTACCTGGCCATCGCCATCGCGCTGCTGCAGGCGACGGGTCTCACGTTCGTGTTCGGCCAAGGCCGGGGGCGGGCATTCTTCGGAGCGGCCGGGAACGTCCCCGATGTCGTGCTGCTCCCAACGTTCATGCCTCGTGCGCTGCTCGTCATTCCGACCCTCGTAGCGGGCACGGCGCTACTGATGTGGATCGGCGAGCTGATCAGCCAGCGGGGCATCGGGAACGGGATGTCGATGCTGATCTTCGCATCGGTTGTTTCGGGCCTGCCATATAGCTACTACAGCATCCTGCTTGAGAAGAAGTGGTTCGCGTTTGTGATTCTGGTTGTGGTGTCGATCGCGATCCTGTTCGCCATCGTGCGTGTTGAGCTGGGTCAGCGGCGAATTCCCGTCCAGTTTGCAAAGCGAATGGTCGGTCGACGTATGTACGGTGGTCAGAACACGTACATCCCTTTGAAGGTCAACCAGGCTGGCGTGGTGCCGATTATCTTCGCCTCCTCGGTGCTCCTTCTTCCGGTGCTCGCCACGAACATCATTGGCAGTGGCAATGCGGCGGGAACAGACTGGCGAGGCAGGATCTCCCGCTTCGTCAACGACAACATCGTCAATAGCCGCAGCCTCTTCTACATCGTCGTGTTCGCCCTGATGGTGATCGCCTTCGCCTACTTCTACAACTCGATTGCGTTCGACCCGATCAAACAGGCCGACCAGATCCGTAAGCAGGGTGGCTTCATCCCCGGCATTCGCCCCGGGCCGCAGACCGAGCGATACCTCGCCAAAACCGTCAACCGCATCACCCTGCCCGGTGCGCTGTTCATCGCCGTGATCGCCATCATCCCGTACATCATTACGTGGATCTTCGATGTGCAGAACTTCCCATTCGCTGGCACGACGGTGCTCATTGCCGTGGGTGTCGCACTGGAGCTCATGCGACAGATCGACAGCCAACTCATGCTGCGAAACTACGAGGGCTTCCTGAAGTGATGCCCGACCGCCTGCACGGAGTGCTGCGGGCGGGTCGATGATCCCCGGCGCTCGTCTCATCATCCTTGGTCGGCAGGGTGCCGGGAAGGGCACGCAATGTACGCGGCTTTCGCGTCATTACGTTGTTCCTCATATCTCGACCGGCGACATGCTGCGGGCCGCCGTGCGCGAGGGAACTCCCCTCGGAATAATGGCCAAGCAGGTGATCGATGCGGGGAGCCTCGTCGGTGATGAGATTATGATCGGGTTGGTCGAGGAGCGACTCGGACGCGATGATGCCCGGGGGCGTGGCTACCTCCTCGACGGGTTTCCGCGTACCATCGGCCAAGCCGAGGCGCTGCGGACAATCACCGAAGGACTTGGTAAGCCACTCGATCTGGCGATCGATCTGGACGTTCCTCGCGATCTGGTCTTGCAGCGAATCAGCGGCCGTCGGGTGTGCAGAGACTGTGGCACGAACTACACCGCGACAGGGTCCGAGCGGGACCCATGGATTTGCGACGTCTGCGGCGGTGATGTCGTGCAGCGTGATGACGACACGCCCGAGGCGATCAACCAGCGCCTCGACCTCTACGAATCGCAGACGTCGCCGTTAATCGAGTACTTCGACAAGCGTGGCATGCTCGCAGTCATCGACGGCGTTGGCCATCCGGATATCGTCCTACGGCGACTCATCGCAGTCATCGACGCTCGGCGTCGGCGCTAAGACGGACGGCATCGATGGCCCGTCGCCTGGTGAGGCGAACTGCAGATGAACTGAAGACCATGCGCCAAGCTGGGCGCGTTGTGGCCGAGATGCACGAGTCGATTCGCGCGGCCGTACGTCCTGGCGTGACAACCACCGACCTCGACATCGTTGCCCGCGATGTGCTCGCGCGCCGAGGCGCGACGTCGAATTTTCTCGGCTATCACGGTTTTCCAGCGGTGATCTGCACTTCGGTCAACGAGGTGGTCATCCACGGTATACCCGGTCCGCAAGTCCTGGTGGAAGGCGACATCATCGGGGTCGACTGTGGAGCGATTATCGATGGCTGGCACGGCGATGCCGCATTCTCGGTTGGGGTCGGGATGATCAGCCGTGAAGCTGAGCGTCTCATCGCCGGGGCCGAAGAGGCGTTGGCCGCCGCAATCGCCCAAATGCGCCCCGGAAATCACCTTGGCGACGTCGGGTACGCCGTCGAGCAGATCGCCGATCGATACGGCTTCGGGATCGCCGATGGGTACTGTGGGCATGGCATCGGTCGCGCGATGCACGAGGACCCGGACGTTCCGAATACCGGCCGACGCGGCAAAGTCGCCAAGCTCGAGTCGGGCGTGGTGCTGGCGATTGAACCGATGTTCATTGCCGGTGGGACGGACGAGACCATAGAACTGGCCGACGGCTGGACCGTCGTCAGCGCCGACTACTCCCTGGCTGCTCATTGCGAGCACACTGTCGTGGTCACCGATCATGGCCCCGAGATCCTCACACGTTCGTAAGGCCGCGATCGTGGATATCCGAACCGGATGGTCCGGGTTCACGGTCGTCCATCGCCTGCCTGGAGAGCGTCGGATTCGGCTCCGCGACCGCGATTGCCACCACTCAGATGTTGGTCAGTGGTACCGTCGCGAAATCTCGTGTCGGGTGAGACTTGGTGTGTGCCCCCGACGGCGGTAGCATTGCTCTTCGGCCCTACAGGAAGTTGGCGCGTCTACGCGTTCTGTCGGTGCCGGCGTGTGCAGTTTCACCGTTCTGACGGTGTTCCGGCATGCCACCTCTATGCCGCCCCCTAGATGAACGTGAGTCCACGGTGAAGGTCCGTCCGAGCGTGAAGAAAATCTGCGAAAAGTGCAAGGTGATCCGTCGGCACGGCCGCGTCATGGTCATTTGCGAGAACCCCCGCCACAAGCAGCGGCAGGGCTGAGAAGGAACGTTATGGCCCGTATCTCTGGTGTCGACATCCCCCGCGACAAGCGGTTGGAGATCTCCCTCACATACATCTTCGGTATCGGTAAGCCGAAGTCGCAGTTGATCTGCGACGAACTCGGTTTGAACCGTGATACCCGGGTGAAGGATCTCACCGAAGAAGAGGTGAACCGCATCCGCGTGTGGGTCGACCAGAATCTCACCGTTGAAGGTGATCTGCGTCGCGACATCCAGCAGGACGTGAAGCGCAAGATCGAGATCGGCTGCTACCAAGGCATCCGTCACCGTAAGGGGCTGCCCGTCCGCGGCCAGCGCACCCACACCAATGCCCGGACCCGTAAAGGCCCGAAGAAGACCGTTGCCAACAAGAAGAAGGCTGTGAGGAAGTAAGCGTGGCCAAGCCGAAGCCTGGGGGCCGTCGCCCCCGCAAGCGCGAGCGCAAGAACGTTTCGTTCGGAATCGTGCACATCAAGAGCTCATTCAACAACACGATCGTGTCGATCACCGATGCCGAAGGCAACGTGATCTCGTGGGCCTCGGCCGGCAACGTCGGGTTCAAGGGTTCCCGCAAGTCGACCCCGTTCGCCGCCCAAATGGCAGCGGACAAGGCCGCTCGCGCCGCGATGGAGCACGGTCTGCGCCGTGTCGAGGTTCAGGTCAAGGGCCCCGGCTCCGGCCGTGAAACCGCCATCCGCTCGATTCAGAACACGGGCATTGAGGTGTCGTCGATCAAAGACGTGACCCCGGTTCCCCACAATGGTTGCCGTCAGCCCAAGCGGCGTCGGGTCTGAGGTAAGACATGGCTCGTTATACAGGTCCCAAGGTCAAGCTGTCTCGTCGGCTCGGCACCAACATCTTCGAGAACGAGAAGGGGCGCAAGGCGCTTGAGCGTCGCCCCTTCCCGCCCGGTCAGCACGGCCGCACCCGCCGTCGTGGCCAGGGTTCCGAGTACTTGCTGCAGCTCCAGGAGAAGCAGAAGGCCAAGTTCATCTACGGCGTGCTTGAGCGGCAGTTCCGCAATTGCTACGAAGAGGCTGTCCGCTTGAGCGGCCCCACTGGCGAGAACCTGCTTCGTCTCCTGGAACAGCGGCTCGACAACGTGTGCTACCGCGCCGGCTGGGCGGCCACTCGCCCGCAGGCTCGTCAGTTTGTCAGCCACGGTTTGCTCCTCGTCAACGGCAAGCGGGTCAACATTCCCAGCTACCGCGTCCGCAAGGGCGACATCATCTCGTTGGCCACGAAGGCCAAGGACATGATCGTCATTCGCCACAACCTTGATGTTCTCGATCGCCGCGTTGTCGGTTGGCTCGAGTCCGGCGACGGTGGCCTGCAGGTAACGGTCCGGGATCTTCCCCAGCGCGATCACATCGACGTGCCGGTGCGCGAATCCCTCATCGTTGAGCTCTACTCCAAGTAATCCGTTCTCTACCTAACCAGTCCGCCCGACAAGGACTAAGGACACCTTCATGCTCGTTATTCAGCGCCCCACCGTCGAGCCGATCGGCGAAGAGGAGAACAATCGCCAGCGGTTCGCCATCGGCCCGCTGGAGCCCGGCTTCGGCCACACGATTGGCAACTCGCTGCGCCGCACCCTGCTCTCTTCGATTCCCGGCGCCGCCATCACCACCGTTCGGTTTGATGAGGCGCTCCACGAGTTCGACACGATCACCGGCATCACCGAAGACGTCACCGACATCATCTTGAACTTGAAGGACGTCGTGATCACCTCAACGTCCGACACGTCGGTCACCCTGCGCATCGATGTGCGCGGCCCGGCTGAGATCAAGGCCGGCGACATCCGCTGCCCATCGGAAGTGGAGATCCTCAACAAGGATCTGCACATCGCCACGCTCAACGCCAAGGGACGCCTCGCCGTTGACTTGACGGTCGATCGGGGTCGTGGCTACCTGTCGTGCGACCGTGAGACGCAGAACCGCACCATTGGTGTGGTGCCGATCGACGCGATCTTCTCCCCGGTCCGCCGGGCGATCTTCGACGTCGAGCCGACCCGTGTCGAGCAGTCGACGAACTACGACCGTGTCGTTGTCGACATCGAGACCGATGGTTCGATCGCTCCCCGCGACGCCCTGGCTTCGGCCGGAGCAACCCTGCGTTCGCTCGTCGACCTGATCGCCGGCTTGTCCGACGAGCCCGAGGGCCTGGTTCTCGGCGAAGTTGCCTCGATCACGAGCGGCTCGCCCGACCTTGACCTGCCGATCGAAGACCTCGATTTGTCGGAGCGCCCGCGTAACTGCCTCAAGCGCGCCCAGATCAACACGGTTGGCGAATTGCTGACCAAGACCGATGATGACCTGCTGAACATCACCAACTTCGGGCAAAAGAGCCTGGACGAAGTGAAGGCGAAGCTGGACGAGCGCGGCCTGGCGCTGCGCGGCTGATAAGGGAAACAATCCATGCCTGCAACACCCCGTCGTTCCCGCAGCTTTGGCGGCTCGGCGTCTCACCAGCGTTTGATGATGGCCAACATGGCCGCGTCGTTGTTCGCGGCCGAGGCGATCGTCACCACCGAGGCCAAGGCCAAGGCCCTGCGTCCGATTGCTGAGAAGCTGATCACCAAGGCCAAGAAATCGCAAGAGGGTGACCCGACCCGGGTTCACCGCATCCGCCAGATTCAGGGCTACCTCGGTGACCGAGAAATGACCCACAAACTGGTCGCCGAAGTGGCGCCCCGCTACCTCGATCGTCCGGGTGGGTACTTGCGTATCTACAAGCTCGGGCCGCGCCAAGGCGACAATGCGCCGATGGCTCGCATCGAACTCGTCTGAGTTCAACCGATCGGTCTGAAAGGACGGTGCCACCTCGGCACCGTCCTTTCGGCGTTTTCGACCCGATGAGACGCAGGCCGAAACGCGCTCGGCGCGAGTCCCCGTTGACTGGACCCGACCGCTGCGTAGCATGGAGTCGTGGGAGCTGTCGCGTCGGAGGGTGAACATAGAGAGACCCGTCGCGCTCGCCTCCTGGTGGCGTATGACGGCTCCTCGTTTCACGGATTCGCCGTGAATCGTGATGTCACCACGATCGCTGGTGAGCTTTCGAGCGCGTTGTCCAAGGTGGTTCGGCGCCCGATCGAGCTGACTGGCGCGGGGCGGACCGACGCTGGCGTACACGCCTGGGGGCAAGTTGTTCATATCGATCTCCCCCCGGTGACCGATCTCGTCCACCTGCAGCATCGGGTGAACTCGATATGCGCTCCGGAGATCGTCGTGCGCCAGGCCGAGTGGGTCGCGCCCGACTTCGATGCCCGCTTCTCGGCGTGCTGGCGGCACTACCGATACACCGTGCTGAACACCCTGACGCCGCATCCGTTCATGGCGGCGACCTCATGGCACGTCCCCGCGCTATTGAACATTCCGGCGATGCAACTGGCCTGCGACCCGCTGATCGGTGAGCACGACTTCTCGACCTTCTGTCGCCGGGCGAAGATTCGGTCGGGGGAGCCCGACCGTTCTCTCGTTCGGCGCGTTCACTTCGCCCGTTGGTCGGAGCAGTCGCCTGGTGTGCTGCTCTTCGAGATCCGAGCCAACGCGTTCTGCCACCAGATGGTTCGCTCGATAGTCGGCACGCTGGTCGAT
Organism: Actinomycetes bacterium; assembly: GCA_031398525.1. Lineage (GTDB taxonomy): Bacteria > Actinomycetota > Acidimicrobiia > Acidimicrobiales > Ilumatobacteraceae > JANMJD01. Next base: position 7,959 of record JANNNL010000249.1, read on the forward strand.
GTCGGGCGCGAGAGGTTTCGCTCGGCGGATGTATCGGCCATGCTTCGGGAACGCAATCGGGCGGTGGCCGGCACCGTCGCCCCACCTCACGGATTGTCACTCTGGGAAGTCGGCTACGGCGAGAATTCACCTCTGACCTAGCAGATTTGACATGGCGTCTACCGTTTAAACCTCCAGCGATGCGATCCGGCGTGGCAATGACGTCGTCGTTAGGGCATCGTGTCGTTGACTGGTCAATGTTTCCGCGAGTGATGCGGTGACTTAGCGGCTTTCTTCAGTTCGCCGAGCGCCGCATCGAACGCCTGAGCGGTCTTCGTGCTGTCGAACCGACGGAACCGGCGATCGAACTCGCCGCGAGCACCGCCACGCCGCGAATCGAGGTGCGCGGCCAGACGAGACATGGCGAGCATCGTATCGAACGGCGCTTCTGCTTCGATCCCGGTGGCGATGCTCCGTAGCCCAATGGCTTGAACCTCGGTGTCTTGGAACTCGCCCAGATTGTCTTGCAGCGCCTTGAGCGGACCCAGCATTGCCTTGCGAGAGCCGGTCGGGAACAAGCTGGCGAAGCACTCCAGCTCATAGCGGAGCTTCTTGGCGTGCTTGCGCAGATCGTGAAGTTCCTCGGCGGGGGTTTCGTCGGTGACGGCGCGGCCCCGCTGAACGAGGTTGTCGTGGGCCCGGGCGATTGTCCGGGCGACCACCCACCCGAGCGGTTGATGCGCATGGGTACCCGTGCGTTGTTCATCGATCGGTTCGCGCAACCATGCCGTCCATTCGGCGATGAACTCCTGGGCTGGCGGCGAGCGCATTTCGAAGCCAAGGTCGATCATCGCCGCTCGACGACTTGTCTCGATGAGGTGGTGGACCGGTTCGAGCGCGGCGCCGGAGGTCGGACTCAGCTGACTGACGAGGTCGTCCCAACCAATCACGGCGACGTCAAGGTCGCGGGCGTCACTGGTCAAACCTGCAAGCCATCCGAATCGTTCGATCGCCCGGGCCGCGACCGCAGGCGGGAGCACAAGCTTTCCCTGTCGCAGCACCGTTCGGGTTCGACGCACCGCGATTCGCAGGTCGTGGAGGAACTCTGGATCGATCTCGTCGATCGTTCCCAGCCAGTTTGCGGTGATGGTCGCAGCGAGGTTGGCGAGCACGGCCCGGAATCCGTCGATCGCACTCGCCGCCGGATCGAGGGGGACCGTCGGTGAATCCCGAAATCCACGCTCGTCGAGGCCGACCGCCGCGGCGATCATTGTCAGGGTGTCGCCAGCCTGGGAATGTACGCCCAGCCGCCGCAACGTCGAGCGCAATTTCGCCGCCGCTTTCGGCGAGTCGGGCGAGTCGGTGATCTCGATGCTCCCCGTTGGTAGCTCAGGGGAGTCGTGACCGTCGACATTGAATTGTTCGAAGATGACGACGCGAGCGATGACGTCGCCCGCATGGTTGCGCAGGAACCCGCGGCGGCGCATCGTCGTCACTCGCAATGTGGGCAGCAATGCCCGGCCGCCGAGAATCGTCGTCAACTGATCGCTGAACCGTCCGGGCGGTAGATCGCCGGCGAATCGGGGTGCATCTGCGACGGCGCGGCCAGCCCCGGGCATGCCGTTGAGGCTGACGAACAACTTCAGCCGGTTCGTCTCGAGGAGTTCGACGCGAAACCCGGCCCGGTGCAGGCGGCCATCGAACGTATCGAGGATCGTCCGCGCGACGGGTCGAGCTTCCTCGAACGAGCAGCCGAGTTCGGCCAACGTGGCGGCAACCAGGCGTGAACCACCGACCACGATCGCCACCGTCACCGGGGAGCGCTTCATAGAACCCGAAACTTTACTCTCTTCGGAAATTCCCGCGGTGACCAAGCGGCTCTGCCGGTCACTCGGGCGCGGTCATACTTCACTGGTGACTGTTGAGATCGAACGCAAGTTTCTCCTTGCCCAATTGCCGTCCGCGGTGTCGTCCGATGTCGGAGAACGGCTCCGTCAGGGATATGTGGCTGTGGACGGTGACGTCAACGTCCGAGTACGAATCGTGGGCCGGGCTGCCACCCTGACGGTCAAGGCCGGTGGGGGAATGGCGCGAACCGAGGTCGAAGTGGCGATCACCACATCGCAGGCCGAGGCCTTGTGGGCGCACACCGTCGGCCGGCGGATCGACAAGGCGCGATACCGCATACCGCTTGGCGTCGAAGGACTGACGGCTGAGGTTGACAAGTACTTCGACGCGTTGGCCGGTCTGGTGGTCGTGGAAGTCGAGTTCCCGACGATTGCGGCAGCCGCGGCGTTCCAGCCCCCCGACTGGTTTGGGTCCGAAGTGACGGACGACCCGAAGTGGAGCAACGCTGCGCTGGCGAGCACCGGTCGACCGGTTACCTGATCAAGCTCGGTCGAGCGGTGGATTGCCAAGTCGTACAGCAAGCTTTTCACCGAACGTTGCCGTCCCGACACATCGCCGAAATCAGGCGTCCATGATCCCGGCCGACACTGGAGTGCATGGAACGAGTCGTTGTGGTCGGAGGTGGGGTGCTCGGTACGATGCATGCCCGGGAAGCCGTCAATCGCGGGCGCGATGTGATCCATCTCGAGCGGGACACCGAACCCCGGTCTGCGTCGGTCCGAAACTTTGGCCTGATCTGGGTCAGCGGGCGCGCTCGGGGCCCTGAACTCGATCTGGCCCTGCGGTCGCGAGACCTTTGGCAAGCGATTGCCGTCCAGACGCCAGACGTTGGATTCAGTCCGAATACCTCGGTCACCGTGGCGCTGACCGAGGAAGAAGCCAAGGTGATGCAAGAAGCGGCCGACATGCCCGACGCCTCGTCGCGGGAGATGGCGTGGGTCGAGCCGGTGGAGTTGAGGGCGATCAACCCGGCGATCCGTGGAGATGTCCTCGGCGCATTGTGGTGTCGCCGTGATGCGATGGTCGAGCCGGCGAAGGTGTTGCCGGCCGTACGGGCCGCGATGGCGGCGACCGGCCGGTATCGGTTCGTTCCGAACCGAACGGCCGTCGATGCCGATCTTGGGCTCGTCGTCGATCACACCGGAGAGTGCTACGAATGTGACCTCGTCATCGTGTGCACCGGCTCGTCGTACTACCTTCCGGTCGGCGCGATCGCCGCCGACGCCCGAATCGGGCGGTGCCGTTTGCAGATGATGGAGACCGAACCGCATTCCGAGCGGTTGATGACCTCGATTGCTGATGCCGATTCATTGCGGTACTACCCGGCGTACCGCTCGCCATCGCTCGATCTGCTTCCTCCTCAGCTCGGACCGGCCCACGCCATGAGGATGCAGCTGCTGATGGTGCAGCGACCCGATGGGAGTCTGACGATCGGCGATACCCATGCCTACGACGAGCCGTTTCCCATCGGCGTCGTGGAGGAGGCCTACGACCACCTTCGGGAATCGGCCGAACGCATCCTTGGGATGCCGATCCCGCCGATCCGACGGCGGTGGAGCGGGATCTACTCGCACCCGCTCGATGAGCAGACCTGTCACCGAACATTTCATGCCGGGGTCATGGTGGTCACCGGGGCCGGCGGGCGTGGTATGACGCTTGCCCCAGCAATAGCGGAGGAAACCTGGGGGATGCTGTGAAGAACCCCGCGGCGCTGCTGGCGAAGTCTCGGGAAGTTCGAGAGGTCGTGCGATGTCACGTCGTCTGTCTGCTGCTGACTGTTTACCCGCGGCTCACTCGCTTTTCTCCTGGAATTCAACCGGGTTAAGCAGAGTGATCGGGCGGATCAAACCGGGCCCGTGGCGAGATGGTGTGGGGATGTGAGCGATGTTGGCGACGAGCGCGCCGGAGACTCCGGCGGATGAGCCGCGCGAGCTCATCCTCCACGTCCAGGGAGCGGATCGTTGGTTCAACCGCCTGGCAACTGCGGCGGCCTCAGTGGCCTTGATCATCATCGTTGCCACAATCGTCTTCTTGATTGCCGAGTCTCGCGAGGCGTTGCGTTCGTCGGGAGTCGTGCGGTTCTTCACCCAAAGCGTGTGGAACGGATCGGAGGGCAAGTTCGGGGTCCTTGGCCTGCTCCTCGGAACGGTCATCATCGCCACCATCGCCATGCTGATCGCGTTCCCACTGTCGATCGCGATGGCGACCTTCATCGTCGAGTACGCGCCCCCACGCGTCGCCCGGCTGCTCACTGGAGCGATCGACCTGTTGGCGGCGCTCCCGAGCCTGCTCTTCGGCATGTGGGGCCGCGACGCGCTG
>JANNNL010000291.1:0-7255 GCA_031398525.1 Actinomycetes bacterium
GGCCGGCGACGGACCATCGCCTCGGCGGCGGCCTCGGGGTCGCTCGGCCTCCCTTCGCTCGCCCGCTCAGGAAGTTCGACGTCGGTACCTGCCGACATCGCGAACTCGACCTCGATGGTGCTCGACGCCTCGTCGATCACCGGCGCAGTGACTCGGGCGGGGCGCTTGGGGCGCGGGGTTGACGTGACGGACGCGGCTGGGGCCGAGCCGCCGTCGATGCCGTCGATACTATCGATGCCGTCGATGCCGTCGATGCCGTCGATGCCGTCGATGCCGTCGATGCCGTCGATGCCGTCGTCATCGGACTCGTCGTCCCCGTCATCATCGCCATCGTCTTCGAGGCCACCTGCGCCATCGCCGGCGCCGGCGGCTCGGCCCCGGCCACGTCCGCCGCGGGAGCCGCGGCGACGTTTCTTGATGGGGCGTGGTCCTCCAGCGGCACCGGAGTCACCGTCGTTCGGTTCGCCATCGGCAGCATCTGCCGGTGACGCAGAGACGCCTACTGGCGACGATGGCGTTGGGCTCGGCTGCTCAGCGGCGGAGACACTCCGTGGCGAGGCAGACCCCATCACGGGGTCGGTGGGTGTGGGGTGGAGCATTTCGTCCATCCGGGCGATCCTTTCTCATACGCCAACCACCTGAGGGGTCGACGTCGGCTCAACGGCGTCCGGCAGCGGGAGGATGTCCCGCCGCGCGCCGTCGCGCTCAATCCATTGATTCGTTCGTAGTACCCGGCCGGCAACATCGATGGGGTCGAGGTCGGGGAAACACACCATGAGCAGCTCATTCAGACGAAGGCCTCGCGTCCGCGTCAGCAGCGTGGCCATGAGGGTGACGGGTTGCTCATCCGTCACCCTCAACATCTCAATCGCCGGACGAACATCGTCCATTCGGCTGTCTCCCTTGCGGGAGCGTTCCATCGGCAACGTCTCAGTCGCCAGTACCCGGTCGACCTCGGCCCGCGCCGTATTGGCCGAAACACCCGCCAATTCGATGATCCAGGAACACGCCACGACATCTTCCTGCAGCGACATGTCGGCCTTGGTCACTTCCTCGGCTGCGACGACATCGAAGCCCGGGGGAAGGCCCCGGTTGACCAGCGCGCAGAACTCTGCGGGCTGGTGCCGGTCAACCAATTCGACGTCGAGATACTCGCCCAACGACTCGGCCCCAACCGGTAGCGCCAAGCCGAAGGCAATCTTCGGGCGGGGGGTGAAACCGTCGGCTACGGCAATGGCGATCTGTGCCTTGCGCATCGACCGTTCGAACACCCGCGCCAAGTCCCGGTGGCTCGTAAAGCGCACCTTCCCCAGCTTGGTGAACCGAATCCGCATGCGCATCATGCGGTCACCCCAGCAGCACCGGCGCCCTCGGCGGAATAGTCGGTCTCGGGTCGCGGCCGACGACCGAGCGCAACCTGGACGGGTTCGGGGAGCAGCCCGCCCTTGGCGAGATCTTGCCCGGTTCCTTGGCTGCCCCCGGCCGGGGGAATCGGCGAGGCGACCACGTGCTCGATGCCATAGCCGGTGCACACACCACAGTCGTAGCACGGCGTCCAGCGACAATCTTCCACACCGCTCTCGGCCAGCGCCGCCTGCCAATCCTGCCACAGGAAGTCTTTGTGCAGGCCGGCGGTGAGGTGATCCCACGGCAGAATCTCGGACTCTTCGCGGTGTCGAAAGACGTACCACTCGATCGACAGACCCTCGGCAGCCATTGCCTCTTCCCAGCGCCGGACGTCGAAACACTCGGTCCATTCCTGGAAGATGCCGCCCATTCGCCACACCCGCTCGATCACGTTGCCGATGCGGCGATCGCCACGGCTGGCGAGTCCTTCGGCCAAGGCAGCCCGTGGGTCGTGCCACTTGACGGTGACCGACTTGGCCCGGTGGGTGGCGTCGCGGACCAACTGCACCTTGCGGCGCAGTTCGTCGACGGTGTTCTGCCCGAACCATTGGAACGGCGTGTGCGGCTTGGGCACAAACCCGCCCAGGCTGACGGTCACCGACGCCCGGTTGGTGTGCCGGCGGCCGATCTTGGCGGCATTGGCGGCCAGCTCGGCGATGCCGAGCGTGTCGTCGTCGTTCTCGGTCGGCAGGCCGGTGAGGAAGTAGAGCTTGGTACGGCTCCACCCCTGACTGAACGCCGACTCGACGGCTCCGTACAGGTCTTCTTCAGTGATCAGCTTGTTGATCACGATCCGCAACCGCCAGGACCCCGCTTCGGGAGCGAAGGTGAGGCCGCTGCGGCGGCCGTTGGCAACGCCAGCGGCGACGCCGACGGTGAACGCGTCGACTCGCAACGACGGCAGGCTCACGCTGGTCTGCCCGCAGGTCGTCGGGTCGTTGACAATGTCGCCGACCAGTTGTTCGATGCCCGAGAAGTCAGCCGTCGACAGTGACGTCAGGCTGACCTCGTCGTACCCGGTCGATCGCAGACCGTTGCGAATCATCGTGCGCACCTGCTCGGCGGGCCGCTCACGCACCGGACGGGTGATCATGCCCGCCTGGCAGAAACGGCAGCCGCGAGTGCAGCCCCGGAAGATCTCGACGGCCAGACGGTCGTGCACCACTTCCGTCAGCGGGGCCAACGGACTCTTTGGGTACGGCCATTGGCCCAGGTCGGCAATGGTGCGCTTGACCACTTGGGCGGGGACGCCGGGGTACTTCGGAGTGATCGCGGCGATGTGCTGGCCGTCGTACTCCACCTCGTACAGCGACGGCACGTAAACGCCGGGGATCTGGGCGAGGGCCTTGTGGACTGCCAGACGCGACCCCTCGGTGCGACCCGAGGCCTTCCATTCCCGCACGACCTCGTTGATCTCGCTGACCACTTCCTCGCCTTCGCCCAACACGGCGGCATCGATGAAGTCGGCAAGCGGCTCGGGGTTGAACGCGGCGTGCCCGCCGATGATCACCAGCGGATGCTCGGGGCGGCGATCGGCCGTGCGCACGGGCACTCCGGCAAGATCGACCATGTTGAGCAGGTTCGTATAGACCAGCTCGGCCGACAGGTTGAAGGCGATGATGTCGAACTCACCGGCGGGCAGATGCGTGTCGACCGAGAACAGCGGCACCGTGTTGGCGCGCATCAACGGCTCGAGATCGAGCCACGGCGCGTAGGTGCGCTCGGCGACGGCATCGTCGCGCTCGTTGAGGATCTCGTAGAGAATCTGGAGACCCTGGTTGGGCAACCCAACCTCATAGGTATCGGGATAGGCGAACAGCCAGGCAACCTTGCCGGCGCCGTGAATCGGCGATGCTGCGCCATCCTCACAACCGATGTAGCGGGCCGGCTTTTGCACCCGGGCCAAGAGCGGTTCGAGCCGTGGCCACAGGGATGCTGTGTTCACGGTTGTCATGACCCTGGCATTCTACCCGTCTGACCCCAGCGAACCGGGATCAGCGTCAAGTCGCCCTCAACTCCGCACGGAGCCGGGTTGATTCAGCGCATTCGGCGCATATGGACGTTCTGGACCAAACCGATCATCATCAAGAACGCAACGGTCGACGAACCACCATATGACACGAGTGGAAGTGGGATGCCGGTCACCGGCATGATGCCGGTCGTCATCCCGATGTTTTCGAAGACGTGCCAGACGATCATTGTCATCGCACCCGCGCAGATATACAGGCCCATGTCGTCTCGTGAGAGTCGGGCCACTCGCCAGATTCTGAACAGCACGAAGAAGTAGAGCATCAGCAGCACGACCGTGCCGACAAGACCGAACTGCTCAGCGATCGCCGAGAAGATGAAGTCGGTGTATTGCACCGGGATCGATCCGTCATTGGTCAGCGGGCCCTGCAGATAACCCTTGCCGGTGATGCCTCCGGTGGCGATCGCCCGCTTGGAGTACTTCACCTGTAAGACAAGATCCTCGGTCTTACGGTCGTTGTTCGTTTCCTGTTTGACGAATGCCGTCAAGCGGTCGACCTGATATGGCTTCACAAACTCGGCGGCGATCAATCCACCAACGGTGGCGATCGCCAGAATGCTGATGAAAATGACGTAGCGCATGCTGGCCCCGGCGACCAGCAACACCCCCATCGCGAGGGCAATCAGCACCGATGCGGTGCCGAAGTCGGGCTGGATCAGAATTAAGCCGACCGGAACACCGACAAGCAGCAATCCGTTGATAAACCGCGGGTAGCTCAGTTCTCCTTCGCGTTCCTCAGCCAGATAGCCGGCAATCAGCACCAGCACCGTGACCTTGGCGAACTCAGACGGTTGCACCAAAATCGGACCCAAGTCGAACCACGCGTTCGCGCCCGACCCGGGTGGGCCAGTGCCAACGAGTTGCACGGCGACCAGCGACAGAATGGTGCCCATGTAGAGGGCACTTGCCCGCTCTTTGATCCACCCGTAGTCGACGGTCATGACGACTGCCATCGCCGCCGTTCCGGCAATCAGGAAGATCACTTGACGGGTGGTGTAGAGATACGGATCGCCGCCCGGCGTGCGCAGCTGAATCGGCGCCGACGCCGAATAGATCGCCAGCAACCCCACTCCGGCAATCGCATACGTCGGGATCAACAACACCCAGTCGAGGTTGCGCCACGGCTCGCTCGGGCTGCGATTGATGTTGCCCATCCCCCGACTCTGCATGGGAAAGGTCACGCTCATCGCTCGCCCCGATCGCGCTCAACGGTCCGGGTGGCGTCGTCGAGACACTGCTCGCTCGGCATCGGATTCGGCGGAGCAGCAAACGGAGAACGCACGTCCAACTCATCGGACAGCGCCGGCTCATCGAGCTCGTACAAACCGTTCACTCCGAGCATCAAACACCGCACGACTGGGGCCGCCGCCCGCTTGCCGTATCCGGCTTTCTCGAGATACGCACCGATCGTGTAACCCTGCTGCGCATTTTCGCCGGTTTGGTACGCAACGAAGACCGACGAGTCGTTCTCCTGCGCATTGTTCAGGCCCTGAGCCGTGCCGGTTTTGCCGGCAATTGGGATGGTCGAGTGCGGGAATCCCTTAAAGGTCTGCTGTGCAGTCGGTTGGTGCCCGTTGGGGAACCGACACTCAGAGCCCTCCACGAACAGCACGACGCAGCTCAAACCTGGAGTGATCGAGAGCAACGGTGCCGTGTCGATGAGCCCTCGGTCGGGCTTCTGCTCCGTCGTGTACAGCTTTTCGGGTACCCGCGAGGCAACGTTCGCATGCCCTGGCTTTGCGGGATCATCGGGAACGCCGGGAGGGAAGATCGCATGAACGACCAACGGGCGAAGCAGAAATCCACCGTTTGCAAGCGTTGCGTACGCGTTCGTCAACTGAAGCGGGGTGACGGCGTTCAGCCCCTGTCCGATGGCCATTTGAATCGCATCGCCAACGAAGAAGCCTGTTCCCTCCAAGTCGGAGATCGCATCCTGCTCGGCCAGCCGGGCCTTCGCAGCCTTGTCAGGCAGAACCCCACCATACTCATATGGCAGATCGATGCCGGTCCGCTCTCCGAACCCGAACAGCCGATAGTTACTCTGAAGAACGTCTGCGTCAGGGTATGCGAGGTGTAACTCGGCACCGATGCGATAGAAAAACGTATCTGATGAGACAGCCAGAGCCTGTGAGACATCGATGACGCCGTACGTTGTCGGCCTGCCAGTTGCGAAGTTGAAGGCGTTCTTGAATGTGCATTTACTGACCTCCTTTTTTATGCACGCATCCGTGAGCAGCTCGTAGGTGCCGAGATCCTCATAGGTGTATTGAGGAGAGATGAAATTCGTGTGCAGCGCGGCGTAGGCGGTGAAGGGCTTGAACGTGGAGCCCACGTTGTAGCGACCCTGGATCGCCCGGTTGACCAGCGGGCTCGGGAAGGTATCGGGGTTCTTGTCGTAGTCGGGGGGGAACAATTGCTTGAATTTCTTGCCCGAAATGCCGGCCGAGAACCACCGGTTGTCGAACGTGGGGTAGCTGGCCATCGCCACGATCTCACCCGTACCGCTCTTCTCGACTACCACGGAGCCCGCGGGGGCCTTGTAAAAGATGGTCCAGTGCTTCACGTCGTTCTTGTCGGGATAGGGCGAGACCGACCGTGATCGTCGAAGCATCGCCTCGAGGGTCTGCTCGGCGAACAACTGCTGCTTGAGGTCGATGGTGAGCTGGATGTCCTTGCCGGGCACCGGCTCAGTTCGGCTGAGGGTCTTGAGCACCCTGCCTCGGGCGTCGACCTCGAACCTCGAGAACCCCGGGGTGCCGCGCAGTTCGGTCTCGAACTGCTTCTCGATGCCGGCCGACCCGACCAGGTCATTCAGCGAGTAGCCAAGCTTCGTGTACTCCTTGGTCTCGTTGATGGATGTCTTCGGATTGTCTTCCGGAACACGGCCGAGATACCCCAGAATCTGACTGGCCGTCGGGGCAAACAGGTACTTGCGCCGCCAACCCTCCTCGACATCGACCCCCGGGTAGTCCTCAATCCGTTCCCGCAGGAAGAGCGCCGTTGCCTCATCGACGTCGTCGGCAGCCGGGAACGGCAGATACGGGTTGAACAGGCCGCCACGGCAGTTCTTGTCGGGAATGATGGGGTTCGCCGGGTCCGACCCGCAGTACCGAATCTCCAGCTCGACGTCGGTTGTTCTCAATGCTCCGGCCAAACGGCCAAACAGCGCGAGACGACTTGTACGACGCGACCGGATCACGTCTTGGTCAATGACCACGCGCAGCACGCGCTCATTGTCGGCCAGAATGCGACCCTCGACGTCGAATATTCGACCTCGTTCGGGCGGGAGGTACACCTCTTTGGTGCGGGTGACCTGAACCTGGGCGGTGATTCGGTCGGCGTCGACGATCTGCAGGAACCACAAGCGCGTTCCGAGCAGGCCCATCAGAATGAGCGCAACGATTCCCAGCAGACCGAGGCGGACGCCCCGAGTATCACCGGCCATGACGTAAGTCTGCCTGACGACCGAGGGCGCGCTGCGACATCACGACCGACGTCACGTGTCTCGCTCCACGCGCATGGCCCACCGCTGCGTGCGAACCGTCAGGGGCGACAGCAGCGCAGCCACCCCCGCGGACAGCGCGATCTCGGTGATCATCTGCGGGCGAATCCACCCCTGCTGGCCGGTCAACGCGCCGAACACCAGATAAAAGCCGACTCCGAGTGCACTGCCCGCCAACACCAGCGATGCCGTCAGCCACCAAACCTGGCCCATCGTGATCGTCGACTTCAACAGTCCGATCAGGAATGCAGCCAGCCCATAGGCCAACCCGCTGAGCCCAAACGGGGTGGTCAACAGCAGGTCGATCGCGGCGCCGA
>JANNNL010000294.1:0-4224 GCA_031398525.1 Actinomycetes bacterium
CAATTCGGGGGGCCGCGGCCTAAACGATGGCCGCTTAACGAGACACCACTATCGCGGCTTGGGTCGTCGACTGTGCGAACACCATCGCCGAGGCCGACCCCGAGGTATCGGAGGCAATCGATTTCGCCCGGTACTACGCGACGACCGCCGTCGAACTGGCCGAATCGGTGACCGAGGCCGAGGGTCGCCCGATGGGGGTCGTATTGGTCGTTCCGCCGTGGAACTTCCCCTACGCAATCGCCGCCGGCGGGGTACTGGCCGCCCTCGCCGCCGGAAACACGGTGCTGCTCAAGCCCGCTCCCGAGGCGGTGCGGGTGGGATGGATCCTTGCCGATCAGCTGTGGCGATCGGGGGTTCCCCGCGACGTGTTGCAATTCGTGCCGAGCCGCGATGACGACGTCGGCCGCCACCTGGTGAGCCATCCGGGAGTCGACGCCGTCATCCTCACCGGTTCGCTGTCCACCGCCGAGATGTTTCGCTCGTGGCACCCCACGATGCACCTACTGGCCGAGACCAGCGGCAAGAACTCCCTGGTCATCACCGCTGCGGCCGACGTGGATGCGGCGATCAAAGACCTCGTTCGTTCGGCATTCGGACATGCGGGGCAGAAGTGTTCGGCGGCCAGTGTGGCGATTGTTGAAGCCCCGATCTACGACGATCCAGCGTTCCAACGGCAACTGGCCGATGCCGTGGCCAGTCTGCGAGTCGGGCCATCATGGCTCGCCACAACGGCGGTCGGCCCGGTGATCCGCCCGCCTGACGGTGCGTTGTTGCGGGCCCTCACCCAACTCGACGAAGGCGAGACGTGGCTCGTCGAACCACGTGTCGATCCGCTGAATCCCCGACTCTGGTCGCCGGGGGTGAAGGTCGGGGTGCGACCCGGCTCATGGAGCCACCGCACCGAGTGGTTCGGGCCGGTGCTTGCCGTGATGCGGGCACCCGACTTCATCACTGCTCTCACCTGGCAGAACGCCACCGACTTCGGCCTGACCGCGGGCCTGCACTCGCTCGACCCCGAGGAATGCACCATGTTCACCGAACGGGTCGAGGCCGGCAATGTCTACATCAACCGGGCGACGACCGGGGCGATCGTGCAACGCCAACCGTTCGGCGGATGGAAGCGCAGCGCCATCGGGCCGGGGGCCAAGGCCGGCGGCCCGGGATATGTCGCCGTGCTGCAGCAGTGGCGCACCACGACGGGTCCCGACATCGTCGAACGAGCCCGGCGGTCGTACGTCGCCACGTCGAGCTATTCGCGCGCCCACGACCCCAAGCAACCTCGCAGCGGAGCGCAACGTCCTGCGCTCCCTTTCGCTGCCCCGTGGGGTCGTCGTCCGCGTCGACGTCACGACCACGGCCGAGCAGATCGAGATGGCCCGCCTGGCCGCTGCCACCACCGGGACATCGATGCGATTCAGCAGTGGAACGCAACTCGACGTGGCCGGGGTGACCGTCGAATCCGCCGACGATTTGGCTGTGCGACTCTCGGACGAGCGACCAGATCGCCTCCGCCTGCTGAGTACCGATCCCGCCGACGCCAGGGTTCTGCGACGGGCCGCGTTCGCCGCCGGGATCACCGTCGACACTGCCGAGCTTGTCGCCGACGGCCTCATCGAGCTGCCGCGGTGGTTGCGCGAGCAGGCGATCTCGATCACCGCCCACCGGTACGGATCGTCCAACGGCGCGCCGATGCCCGACTTGTGACGAGAATGGGGCATGCCGCTTGATCTGACCAACGCCGCCTCCTTCGCCGACGGTCACCCGTGGGCCGAATACGCCCACCTTCGGGCCACCGAGCCGATCTCGTTGCACGCCGAGGCCGCGGGCCCGGGCTTCTGGGTCATTTCCAAACATGCCGACGTCCGCACGATCTCGCGTCAACCACAACGGTTCTCGAGCGAGGTCGGTGGGGTGTTCATCGACACCCCCGACGAGATCACCCTGTCGATGCAGGCCCAGATGATGCTCAACATGGATCCGCCACGCCACGACCGGTTCAAGCTGCTCGTCTCTCGTGGATTCACCCCGAAGTCGGCCGCCGCGCTCACCGACCGGGTCAACCGACTAGCCACGGAAATCGTCGATGACGTGGCCGGACGCGACGAGATCGAATTCGTGTCCGAGGTTGCCGGACGGTTGCCCAGCGGGCTGATCGCGGAGTTGATGGGCATCCCCCGCGCCGATGGCGAGCGGCTCTATGAGCTCACCGAGATCATGCATACCACCGATCTCGAACTCGCCCCGATCGAGAAGAAGATGGCGGCGATCGGCGAGATGCTCGGCTACGCCGCCAACGTCGCCCAGACCAAACGGGCCCACCCGGCCGACGACATCGCCACCACCTTGGTACAAGCCGAGGTTGACGGGGTGCGCCTCACCGACGAGGAACTGCAGTGGTTCTTCCTGCTACTCGTCAACGCCGGGGGCGACACCACCCGCAATCTCGTCTCCGCCGGTTTGCAGCTGTTGTTCGACAATCCGTTGGAGCGCTCCCGGCTGCTCGGCGACCTCGACGGGCTGATGCCGACGGCCATCGACGAGATGTTGCGTTTCACGACGCCGGTCATTTACTTCCGCCGCACGCTGACCGAAGCCGTCGTGATGCGCGACGTCGAGATGGCCGCCGGCGACAAGGTGGTGTTGCTCTACGGCTCGGCGAATCGCGACGAGGATGTGTTCGACAACCCCGACCGGTTCGATGTCGGCCGATCACCAAACCCGCATATGGCATTCGGCGGCGGTGGGCCCCACCTATGCCTCGGCATGCACGTCGCCCGGCTGGAGATCGACGCGATGTTTCGCGCCCTGCTCGGTCGCTACCCCAACATCGCCTCGGCCGGTGAGCGCGAGCTAATGGGCTCGAACTTCATCGCCGGCGTTCATGCGATGCCGGTGCGACTCGGATCGCCCGCCTGACGTCGCGTACGGTCGTCACCTATGAATCTTGGACGCATTGGTCTGTGGACCTTCCAACTCGACATGCAACCGATGGCCCGGGCGCAGGAGACGATCGCCGAACTCGATGAGTTGGGCTACGGGACGGTGTGGGTGCCCGAGGCGGTCGGGCGAGATCCATTCACGTCGGCCGCGCTGTTGCTGTCGGCCGCGCCGCGCCTCGCCTTCGCCACCGGCATCGCCAGCCTGCACGCCCGGACCGCAATGACGATGCAGGCCGGATGGAAGACACTCACCGAGGCGTTCCCCGAGCGGTTCCTGTTGGGGATCGGCGTCAGCCACCAGCCGATGGTCGAAGGCGTCCACGGGGTGAGCTACGACAAGCCGTACTCGACGATGATCGCCTATCTCGACGCGATGGACCGCGGCATGTTCTTTGCCGCCGCGCCGTCGACACCACCGCGCCGAGCGTTGGCTGCGCTCGGTCCGAAGATGCTCAAGCTGTCGGCCGAACGCGGTATGGGAGCCCATCCGTACTTCGTGCCGGTCGAGCACACCGCGCTGGCTCGTGAGACCATCGGACCCGACGCACTGCTCGCCCCCGAGGTGACCGTGGTGTTGGAGACCGACCCGACGAAGGCGCGCGAGACGGCCCGACGGATGATGTCGACGTATCTCAGCCTGCCTAACTACACCAACAACCTGCGCCGACTCGGCTGGGGCGACGACGACATCTTGAACGGTGGCTCCGACAAGCTCGTTGACGCGATCGTCGGTTGGGGCACCCTCGATCAAGTCGTCGCCCGGGTGCATGCTCACCTCGACGCGGGTGCCGACCACGTCTGTCTGCAGGTCCTCCCCCACGATCAGTCGGCGCTTCCGCTGGCCGAATGGCGCGAACTCGCCGCGGCGCTCTGCTGACACGACGGTCGGCGCATCGGGCCATGTGACACGCTCGGCTCAATGAACGCGGGCGAGCGGAACTGGCGGCTACTGGGGCATCCGGTCCTCACCGGAGCGGTCGCGGTTCTGGCTGCCAACGACCACATGCTCAAGGCCCGGTTCCCCAATTGGTGGACCGGCAAACTGAGTGACGTCGCCGGAGTGATCGTCATCGGCATCGTCGTCTCGGTGGTGCTGCATGGTCACCGTTCGGCCCTCGCCCTGACCGCGCTGGGTTTCATCGCGCTCAAAACCGGCCCCGGCATCGCCGAGCTCGCCGCTCCCTTGCTCGGAGGCGTCACCCGACGCGACCCCACCGACCTGATCGCACTGCTGGCCCTCGTTCCTCTCGATCGGTGGTTTCGGCATCGCTCCGGTCTCCAGGCC